>JAOZHK010000207.1 GCA_026014905.1 Candidatus Bathyarchaeota archaeon | reverse complement strand
TCAACAGATACCTCGCTTGGTATGACATTGACTTTTGAGCTTCCGTGGAGAATGGTCGGACTCACTGTGTTGTGAAAAATCGGATCGAAGCTGCGACCACGTTCGCCTAGAGCATTCAACACTCTGTCGGTTAATAATGGATTCGTTAATCGACCTAGGATCAAACCCCTCAATCCTCCACTTGCCGATGCGATGGTCTCGAACATGAGGCGTGCGACTGGTGTAACATGCACCGGGAGACGATTTTTGTCTAATCGTTGAATCAGTTGAGAAAGCTTCGCCATCGCACCCCCGCGGACTGGTATCGACCCATGTCCACCAGGCCCGCGCACCGTCGCTTTCATCCAACACCCTTGCTTCTCCGCAACCATGATGGGATAGAAACGCCGCTTGCCGACATACAAGGTGAATCCACCGAATTCTCCTATGGCATATCGAATCCCCTCAAACAAGTCGGCGTGATTCTCCACAAGATACTTGGATCCAAAATCACCACCCGCCTCCTCGTCGCATACGATTACGAGGATTACGTCTCCAGGCAAATTCAAGGCTTCCTGTTTCGCTCGCAGAAAAGCGGCCAACATCATGGCCACGCCACCCTTCATGTCTAGAGCACCGCGTCCCCAAACAAATCCATCTATCACTTCGCCTGCAAACTGGGGGTGTTGCCACTGCTGGTTAGCTGTCGTAACAACATCCACGTGTCCATATAGCAAAAGCGGCGATGCTCTCCCCTGACCCTGCAACCGCGCGATCAAGTTGGGACGCTCTGGTGTTAAGCCCAGAATGGTCGTTTCAACTCCGGCTTCGGTCAGCAGGCCATTGATAAAGGAGATACATTCGGCCTCGTTGCCAGGCGGATTGGTGGTATCGAATTGGATGAGGCGTCGGAGCAACTCTAAGGGACGCTGATAGACGGCTGACTGGTTGCGTTTGGATTCCAAGACAACCTCCTTTAGCGATTAGACGTGAAATGAGATTTTCGCATTCCTGTGCGCCTGCTAACGCCGCTACTCAGCCACCTTTGCCCGCCCTGAAACCAGCAACCAACGTGGCCGACGGCACGGAGCGTCGAGTCGGCAACCAGCCTCACTACGGGACGCGGGAAAAGGTCAGGTGCAGCAGGATTGTTTGCTTTCTCAATATTTCTGTCCGCTGGAGAAACAAGCTATTAAAGGAATAGTTCGTTATTTACTACGTGCATTCCGCATACGGTTTGTTGACTTGAACCTCACAATCCTCCCTTTTCCACAAAGAATTCATCAGATCTATCATGTATTCTTTGGAAAGTTGTGGCGAGATGTAATTGACTTCATCGAACAGTTCTTTATCATCGATCAATTGCCCTTCTTTACGGGCAGTATCAAGAACCTGTTGATGGTGGGTCCAGAGATTGAGTCCGATCGTGACAAACATTCCCCTAGGTATCGTAAAACGGTCGATGACATGAAATGTCTCGGAAATCGTCTCTGACGTTTCTCCTGGTGCGCCAAACATCAAAGAAATTCCAAACGGAATCTTCGATCTGCTAAGACAAGAGAGGGCTTCTTTCACCTGTTTGACAGTATAGCCACGATGCATATTGGTCAGCATTGTATCTGAGGCACTCTCAACAGCTACATTGATGCCCATACACCCTGAATCTTTAAACAGTTGACAGAGATCATCAGTGACTCCAATAGGCTTAAGGCTGATTGTACTCCATTGTATGTCCAGCCTGCGAGAGATAATTTCTCGACAAATCGCCTCTGCATGCTTTTTAGGAACGTTAAAGCTATTATCACAAAACTGGAACGGTATCAGATCGTTCGCCTGTTGAATATGGGCTACTTCATCAACGACCCGTTTCGGAGATTTTAGTCGGTAACGCGTTCCTTCTAATGAACTATACGGGGAAAATGTACATTGAAAGGCACATCCTCTTTTGGTGAATATGCCAGCCGAAATGTTCTGCTCCACGTAGTAGTTGAGGTCAAACAGTTCATAAGCAGGCAAGGAAGTGGTATCGAGAGATTCAACACATCCTCGAGGAATTTTCACAATGCGTCCATCTTTTCGAAAGATGCATCCCGGAATATCGTAAATGTTACCCTCCTGTTCCAATCTCTTCAGATAAAGTGGGAAAGAGAACTCAGCCTCCCCTCTGATTCCATATTCAAGGTCCAGATATTCCAGCCACTCACGGCCATAGTAATTAAACCCAGGGCCACCCAGAACAATATTTGCCTGTGAAATTCGCTTTAGGCAATTCACTATCTCCTTTACCAATATGCGTGTATCGAAAGGTTTCGTATAGAATTCGGCTTACTCATCGACGATCTTTCCAGCAACAGTTCTTATGGAAATTCCTATCACATCGGGCTTAAACCTGCGTACCTGTTCTTCCAGTTCAGGTATCGGGTCTTGTACCACCAAACAATCAAACACTTCAACCGTATGTCCAATATCACAGGCTGAACCGGAAATATACGAAGGACCGGATGGAGAAAGTGGAAAGGTGTTTGCAGAAATAATCAACACATTCATAATATTGTTATTCTTGTATAACATGATGTTTGTTTGTGTATAAAGCGTGTGCTAATTAGTTCGAGTGGCGATGAACTCAGCCAGTTATTTCCCGCCGGTTCAAGTGATTTCTTCGCTCTTTATCCCAGTAGTCGGATCATAGAAATTGGTATTTGTCGATCAACTTTTCTGTAATTGACCACAATCTTTCACGAATATGCGTGTCGAGCCAGTATGTTGTGAGAGGTCTTTCTTGTTTTTTAACAAATAGCGTACCGCTTTTTTTCTTTACCTCATCCGAAGTCATTACAAATAGAATATTTCCAGCGGCCATATCGACATGGGACGAGATCAAGTTTTTCACCCATCCAGCCAACGGAACGTCCCTCACCAGATTTGACTTGAACGGTCCGGGATCGGCTTGTGTTACGATGATGCCACTACCTTCCTGTCTCAGTGCAAGCTCGACACTCGCAAGAAGAAGACAGAGCTTTGTTTTAAAAAATGAATTATACATGTGATAATTCTTTTGGAATTGTAAATCGTTGAAATCGAGACGTAATTTATCTGATGGTCTTCCATTGCTTATGATCTGGCCTGGTGAGCTGATCTTCAGTACTTCGAGTAAAGAGTTCATGAGAATAAATGGTGCCAGATAGTTAACCTGAAACATCATCTCAAAACCGTCTTCGGTAACCGTGCGTTTTTGTTTCATAACCGCAGCATTGTTGAAAAGAATATCAAGTTTTGAATATTTACCTTTGAAATCTTTGATAAAACTCTGGATTGATTTCATCGACGCCAGATCACAAATCATTATATCGACCGAAGCGTTCGGTGATTCCTTTTTGATCTCCAGAACAGCACTTTTACCTTCTTCTTCGGTCCGGCACAGCATTACGGTATTGGCGCCCATATCTACGATTTTTTTTGACACGGCGAGTCCTAAACCTGAGCTCGCGCCGGTGATCAAGCAATTTTTACCGGAAATCGTCATTTCAACCTCCTTCTGAACGTTTGAGCAATGATAAAGCAACGCGACAAATTTTTGATCCCGTTTTTTCGTCCAATCTATAATTTTCTACCTTCCAGCGGTTCTGATTTTCGAGAAGTCTTGAATTTTCTACGACTCTGACTCCGTTTGCCTTTA
>JAOZHK010000211.1 GCA_026014905.1 Candidatus Bathyarchaeota archaeon | reverse complement strand
TGCCTCCGGAAATATTTGTCGCAACTCGGCGATAATGTGGAAAAAGTCTGACAGTGACATATGGAGGATAAGGCTAATAGCTGCAGATTTCTTCTGAGTATTCGCTTCAATAAGAGGTAGAACATACTGTTTAAACATGGGCTTCATTTCTTTAGGAATCCCTGGAAGAGCAATAATTGTACATCGGCCATTAGTTATTAAAATGCCTGGAGCTAGACCGATGAGATTTTCCAGTACCCTTGCTCCAGTAACTGAACGCGCCATCCTCATTCGACGATCTGTCAGTTGAATAGCGAATTCATTACATCTAGTCTCAAGCATCTGGGTAGCTATTTCGTCAAATAATACTTCGCGCTCCGTTGCTTTAGCTAAAGCTTCGACGGTCAAATCATCTTGGCTGGGTCCAAGTCCCCCAGTCATCACAACGATATTCCTCCCATCGGAAATCCCTTGTTGAATTGCTTGCACAATGTCTTCAAGGCGGTCTCCGATACACGATATTCGCCGAACTCTGGCTCCTTGTTCAGTTGATAGTTTAGCAATCCAAGCTGAATTAGTATCGACTAATTGACCAAAAATAATCTCGTCGCCAGTCGCGATTACATCAATCTCGCACGATTCCATGTACTTTTCCTCTAGTCAGCATTTGTCGATTTATTGGAGTATACAGACAATTGAAGAAATATTTTAAGTACATGAATTTTGGTAGATGGTTTGCGAGTTTGAACGGGATTTGCTTTTCATTCTTACACGTAATTATTAAAAGGAGAATCAGTTCTAATCAACACGGGGCAAGACTTGTGCGTGTTGACTTGCATGTGCATACTCGATATTCGATAGATTCTCGTATAACTCCTAAAACATTGATTAAAGTTGCCCGTTTAAAGGGTTTGCACGGTATTGCAGTAACTGATCATAATACGATTCGAGGTGGTCAAGACGCTAAAAGCCATTCGCAACAAGATTTTCTTGTTATTGTAGGATCAGAGATCAAAACGACGACATGCGAGATCATTGGGCTGTTTCTTCAAGAAAACATCGATTCAACAGATCCCTATAAAGTGCTTGAAGCCATTCAGGATCAAAACGCCATTTCCGTTTTACCTCACCCTTATCGATCCATTCGGGCTACATCGTTTCCTCAAGAATTCCTACGTCTCATCGATGTAATCGAAGGTTACAACTCAAGAACTCAACACAAAAACAATCAGCAAGCAGTTGATCTTGCTTCGAGAACGAAAAAACCCATTTGTGCAGGAAGCGATGCTCATTTCTATCGAGAACTCGGGCGCGCAACCACTATTTTTCCAGATATGACTATGACTGAAGATACTGTACGAAAGGCGTTGTTGAACGGAGAAATTACTACAAAGATAATAGATAGCAACTATTTACAAGCTGCTCCATACATCTTTCTAAGTGGAGTTTATGGTCGAATCAGGTATGTTTGTAATCCTCAGTGAGCCTGCTCAACCTCTGCAATAATTACATCAATAGGATCTTCCATTTGAGATAGTAAGTTGCGGGCCAACTCCCGTTGTTTACGACGAATTTCTTCGGAATCATTTAGAATCTGAGTGACTTTTTTAAAAACAGCCTTAGGAGATTTTAATCGATTGATTAATTTCTTCTTGATGAGGTAATCGTCAACCATTGTAGATTCCCCTGGAAAACATGAGATGGTAGGGGTCCCAAGTAGCGCGGCTTCAGCAGTCATAGTACCACCCGCTCCAATAAAGACTGACGCAAAGAAAAGTAGATTCGGGCCATCGATAATTTGTTGCGGGACTCGCACCTGATCTTGAAACACTGCTTTAAGTGTTTGAACCTGCTCCTTATATCGCGGTAATACAACAATCTGGATTGCTTGATCATATTCTCTGATTTCACGAATTATCGGTATCGTAACCGATTCTCTTTCTGAGACATGCCCAAGTAAATAGGAAGCAAATGCTTCTTCTACTCTAACGACCACGATGGGCTGTAAAGTCTCCAAAGAAAGCTCCCCCAAGACAGTTGAATTGGGGATAAATGTCTTTAACCACGCAACTGGATCCAGGGCATCATATTGGATGATATTGTCGGATTTTGCGCCCAGATCTTTCCAAGTTTCTTTGGAAATAATTGAGGGCGAAAAAAGTTTAGCGCTTAATGGAATAGTCAATCGTGCTACAGACGTAGAATGCGGGGAATCATTGACTGTGTAATGGGGAATCCCAAGTCCAAATGCTGTTCGAGCCGCTTCGGGAGAAGCAAAAGCGATTGAAAGATCGGGCTTCAATTTACTGATGATTTTTGCTAATCGCTGTATTCTATTTGCGCTAGCAACTAATTTTCCGTCAAGCGAAGCTCCTCCATGCTTCCCAACCGATAATGTAGTCATATTCTTTAATCTAACGAGCTCATTCACTTCTTTATAATCTCTGATCGTTCGAAAAACACTATGACCCCGTTCTTCAAGACGTCGAGCCAGTTCTCCAAGGAAGTGGACTTGTTTGGGCGTTAGGATGTCAAGCCAAATAAGCATAATGTCACCTATAATTTATGAAAGTTGTTTTAACGCATTGTTTACTAGTGATACACCCCACTCCGCGATCTCATCTGCTTTCTCGGCTTCTTTCGCTTCGGCATACACTCGATACACTGCTTCAGTACCAGATGGCCTGATTAAAACAGTAGCATCGTCGAAAAAGATCTTCACGCCGTCAAGAGTTAATCTGTTCAATGTCTTTGTTTCGTCTAATAGCTTCGGTAAAACCTTCGATTTCAGAGTTTGAGAACATTCAATTCGTTTCTTTACAAGAAAATATTCCGGTAATTCACTCACAAGTTTTGACAAAGGCTCACGCTGTGATGCCAGCACTTCAAGCATCAAACATGCGGCTAGAGCTCCATCGCGAACAGGCTGATGAGGCGCATAAAAAAGCCCACCATTATCTTCAAAACCAATTTCAGCATCAATTGCCTGCATTTTCTTAGTGATAACGGTTGACCCTACTTTTGTCCAGATTAATTGTGATCCTTGACGTTGGACCACTTCCTCCAGCAGACGTGAGGAACTAATTGGTGTAACAACCGTGCAGTTACCCAGTTTTCTGAGTAAATGTTCAATGATGATGGCACCTGTTTTATCGCCCCAAACAACACGTCCCAATTCATTCACGAACATACATCGATCCGCGTCACCATCATGCGCAAC
>JAOZHK010000198.1 GCA_026014905.1 Candidatus Bathyarchaeota archaeon | reverse complement strand
GACACAATCGATATTCGTGGTGGCCATGTCGCCCAGTATGCAGGTAATCCACAATTACGACTCGGAAAAAAAGGCACATTATCAACAAATCAAGGTCCACTGAAATCATATAATTGAGCGATCATCTACCGAGCCCACATCCACAACACGCGCGCTGTTCCCTTATTCTTGTTTTTAAAAAAGGACAGTTTAAAGGGTCTAACAAGAGTGTTTTAATATCGCACCATTCTTTGTGAAGTGACGAGTAGATTGTTGAAAGAGGCATGGACAGTTGCTATCGAGTCCCTGAGTTGGATGGAACTGCAGGGAATGAGTGAACGTTTGGCACTAATGAAGACGGTTAAGCAGCTGAGATTACGATATTCTGAAGCTATTGGACTTGCTCACAAGCTAGTTTATGAAACAATGCGTAGAAAAAATTTTATCGATCGATTTGCGAATATTGCCCTAGCTCCTCATTCATTGGAGCATTACAATCTTGGTGTACGGGCTTTTCTTCGTCTCTATATTTATCAGACAAAGTTTGTCAAGAGCGGTTTGAAGAATGCAGAGAATATGGTTCGTATGGGACGTTCGATTTTAGGATGGCGTGAGTTACAGGAAGTGGACGAGGCTCTTGGTAAGCTACTCATCATAGAGTCTGAGAGTATACTACAAGGTGTAGACTTTGAAGAAAGAATTGGTTTGGTAACCGGTCATCCGACTTGGTTTGTTAATTACAGTATTCAACTGCTTGGGAAAAACGAAGCATCGAAATTCCTCGAAAGCTCGAACAGGTTGTTACCGACATATATAAGAATAAACACGCTGAAAGGGACTACGTCGTCTCTGCTTCGACGATTGACAGAAGAGGGTATTGTCCTCGAAGAAGTGAAGCAACTCAGATATGCCTATGAAGTCATCGATACCAAAAAACCTCTTGTGAAAACAGATAGTTTTCGTAATGGTCTCTTCTATATACAAGATAAAGCCAGTAGTCTTGCAGTGGAAGTAGCTGACTCGTTACCAGGAATGACTGTTCTCGATATCTGTGCTGCACCTGGAGGAAAAACAACTTACTTGGCTCAGCTGATGAAGAATGAAGGTGTAATCTATTCTATTGATTACTCCAAACGGAGGATGCGGATCTGGGATATAGAGACTAGGCGGATGGGAGTCAAGATAGCTGTACCAATAGTTTTGGATGCACAGATAGCTTTTCCATTGAAGATTTCAGCAGATCTAGTTTTATTGGATCCGCCTTGCTCCGGTACTGGGGTATTTAGTAGAGCACCCTCAGCTAGATGGAGACTTACAAAGGATTCAGTTAACACGATGTCAGCAATTCAATGGAGAATGTTGAACGAATCCTTGAAATATGTGAAAGAGGGTGGGCATTTAGTATATTCAACCTGCAGTATCACAGTAGAAGAAAATGAAATGATAATAGAAAAGCTCCTAGAACTGCATCCAGAGCTAGATCTTGTAGACACAATGCCCAAGCCCGGTGTCTCAGGCTTACGAGACCTAACAAAATGCCAGAGACTGTACCCACATATACATGATTGTAGCGGATTCTTTGTTGCTAAACTAGTGAGAGCCAACTCTTAAGCTAGCTATCGATCTATCGTAGCGAATAATCTAACAGGTCGTTCTTGACTGTTCAAAGGCTCTGTTTCGCGTTTTCAATCCACGTTGCAACCTGTTTCTCTGAAACCTGAAGCTTCTCTGACAGGTCCTGTGAATTACACTTTGCTAAGTCTTGAACAGAACTTATGCCACAAGATCGTAGTTTTTCAGCTCTCTTAACTCCGATCCCTGTAATACTTGTTAGTACTTTCGGTTGGATGGGAGTCACAGAATCAACGTCTTCCTTGTGCTCCTTTTCCTTGTTGTTTACCGAGGCGTGACGTGTTAACGTGATTTCCATGGTTGAGACCGCCCGTGTTCTTCCTTGCTCTTGCGGCAGTTCTTCGGTTCCAATGCTAATTTTGCTAACATGCAACTCTTGCATGAATCGGCGGCGTGTGACCTCTGCGACGTCTACTGCGGTCGTGATGGCGCGTCCTCGTGCTTTTAACACCACGTCCTTGGCGGTAGGCGTGTTCAGGTGCATCATGACCGCTAAGACATAGCTCATCACGGGTTTTCGTCCAATAAAAACAACATTCGAGTCTGTCGACATCGTCCATTCGTTCCTTCAACTTTGTACACGGGGAAAGCACGTATAAGCTTTTGGGGCGCTAGCTTGCTACTGGCGAAGCGAGGTAATTGACGGAGGGACAGCACATAAAGCCCTGATCAGGCGCGCGCGAATCAATCAAACATGTAGCGGTTTTGAAGTCGCTCCTACTCCCATGCTGCAAAATCTTGTGGTGGGCGTTCGATTTGATTCTCGGGTTTCCGATGCAGTTGAGCTGCACCTGACGCGCGCGCGTGTTGGGCGATCAACTCATAACGTTTGTGAGACCGATTCAGTAAACTCGCGATATGGGCTTCCTCTGGTGAAAAAATACGTCGCAGAATCTCGAGTTCGACCCCCGAATCAGTGCATGGAAATCCGTTAGGGAGTCGATCTAACGCCCCCGCTAATCGGTCATATTCCGTCGGTTCCATTGTATTCCCTTCTGGTCTGTCATGGTGAAACACGATATTTAACTCATTTTCTTCTCCTTGAAGTCATGAACCCCAACAATTCTATTCTCTATCACTTATTTGGAACGCGCCCGCGTCAGGCAGCCATAAATTCTCTGAAGTTAAGTCTAAATAATATCATTTCTGCATATTTTTTAGTGGATAAACATGAGTAGCATTGATGCGTTGATCATGAAGAGTCAAGATAATGTAGCGACCGTCATCCGAGATATTGAGATCGGTGATACCGTGCTCGCTACACTGGGAAATGAGACACAAACTATACAGGCAACAGAGAAGATTCCCTTCGGTTTCAAGATCGCACTAACGAGCATCCAAAAAGGAGAACTCATTGTCAAATACGGGGAAGTAATCGGTAGGGCAAATACGATCATTAATCCCGGCACATTAGTTCACATCCATAACCTCGACGGGATACGAGGTCGAGGCGACGTAGAGAAGAGGCGGGATACATCGTGACATGGTATGGATATCCACGGGCTGACGGATCGTATGGAACACGCAATTATGTCCTCATCTATCCGACGGGCATCGTAGCAGATACAATTCGTCACTTCGTGGAAGGTACCCAAGACGTGGTCGTCGCCTCGACTCCACATGGCCCCAGTGAGGATCAGGCGATGTTCCAGCGAATAAGTGCGGGACTCGCACTGAATCCCAATGTCGCGTCAGTGATTATCGATTGTACCGGGTTATATTGGATTCAATCATCCATATCACCTGAGGCAGTCGCAGACGAGATTGCGAAATCAGGAAAGCGCGTTGAACTGATCGGTCGCGACCAGAACGACACGATGCACGTGATCGGAAAAGGCATCAAGTTAGCACGGAAAATGGTCTGTGAAGCCTCGAAGCTTCGACGCACACTTGTCGATGACTGCGAACTAACCATCGGGGTCAAATGTGGGTCGTCAGATGCAACGAGTGGCATCGCTGGAAATCCAGTGATCGGGTATGTTTATGACAAGCTTGTTCAAGCAGGAGGAACGGCACTGTTTGGAGAGCCCACTGAAGTCATTGGAGCAGAGCATCTCTTAGTGAAACGTGCAAGCAACGAGAACGTGGCGGAGGCCCTCTTGCACGCCGTCCGATCGAACGAGCAGCGTGCAAAAGCCACAGGAGAAGATATTCGGGGACAAAACCCCTCCTTGGTCAATATTAAAGCAGGTTTATCATCGATCGAGGAAAAATCGCTTGGTGCACTATACAAATCGGGTTCGATGCCGATCCGAGGCGTGCTCAAGTATGCGGAGCGCCCTAAAGAAAAAGGGCTCTATTTTGTCGATAATTGGGCCGCACGCACCTCTATTTTCATGGGATACGCAGCAGCAGGGGCTCAGACAGTGTTATTCCAGTTAGGTGGGAGTGCTTATCACATGGATGGTCCACTATATAACCCCGCGACGGTAAAAATCGCGCCCTTGATCTGGTGCAGTGCAAATCCGAAAACGCGACAGGTTGCGGGATGGAACCTCGATTTCTCTTCGGCTTCAATTATTGAAGGGAAAGAGCGTATCGAGGATGCGGGTGAACGATTATACGCCTATCTACGAGAGGTGGCGTCAGGAACGATGACACGGACTGAAACTCTGAAATACGTCGAGCCTACCGAGCCTTACGCGAAGACAGGGCCTTTCTAACTATATAGAGTAAGGAAGGGATTAGCAAATTGCAGGTCCGCTAATGTATCTCTACAATTAATGTAGCAACGGTGCGCGCGTTTTCATTTCAGGAGTCGATAAGATTTCGGCATTTACTATTGAATTGAATTTACTCATAAACAGCACATTTTATGGGACCAGTACCACGTAATCCCGTATAACATTTGCTGCAAGCAAGGCAAATATTCGCAGCATCTTTGAGGTAATCTAATGGATCCACAGTGGGTGCTTCAATGACTTTTTTCGGAAGCCAGGGCTCACACAACTGCCAGCGACCAAATCCGATAAGGTCAATTCCATGATCAAGATAACAAGACCCAATATTAAACGCATGCCGTCCCAAAGCCGACCACCCGGTACTAGCGATGACCACTCTGCTATTTCTTTCACGGAAATAGTTTTTTGCGTGTAAAGCCAAGTCCTGCAAAATGAAAAAGTTGGGATGAAGAGAAATCATGGGATTCATCCTACCCGCTGGAACTGAAATCCCCGCACTCACATTGACTAAATCAAAGCCCAACGTATTGAGCAGTCCATAAAATCTCTCGACTTCAGTGATGTCCCGAATCCAAGCTTGTGGGTTAGTATCTGTACTCTCGAGAACAGTCGATCCTGCCATACCAAATCCGCCGGGAAAACCTCCATCCCAACCATTGATCCGCGTTGTCCATAGAAAATTGCTATCTCCAATCTCTTTTTTTGCACGAGTCATATATTCTTCAACAAAACGGGTCCGATGTTCAAAGCTACCACCATAATAGTCCTCCCGTTGATTGTTCGGCCTCAGAAAGACCCCTGCAAAATACCCGTGGCACTGTTTGAAATCAATGCCGTCAGCCCCTCGTTCATACGCGAGACGAGTCGCATGAACATATTCATCCACATATGCGTCGAGCTCGTCTGTTGACAGAACAGGTCCATTGGGAAATTCCCGTTGACCATTGAAAAGCGCGCGCGCGCTATTCCAAACCACTTAGCCCAAGAGGTTCGAGACGATATCCGAATCCTAGTATTCGAGATGGAAGTCACGAAAGACCTCATCGGCTTTGCTGAACACCGACTCAACGATACCGCCATTCCTAAGGATCGACGATTTGCGCTCATCGAGAAATATCAGGACGAAATGAAGACCATCGAACGTAGCATCTATATAAAAGAACAGTGGATCCAACTCTCTGAGTTAGAAGCCACTCGACGAGAATTAATCCAGACACACCATCAACAGCTTACTGAGTTGACTCACCGCATCAATCAGATCAAAACTGACATAGTCTTTCTAACTCTACCCTCGACGCAACTCGAAGCAGCTGACCCTCACCCTCCATCACTCAGGACACGCCTCATTCGATGGCTCACCTACCCTCAATCCTATCACAGAGACATTCATGATTCCCCTGTCCCCCTTAAAACGCGATAACCTCCAATCGCCTGCGAGCTGGCTCACAACACACATAATGGGAGCGAAAAAAATTGATTGAATACCCAATCTGTCTGCTAATTTTTCTCGTAGTCAGATATGGACTCAAGCTAGGGCATGTTGAGTCTAAGTCTAGCACATGCAACAATTAACTTCGATCCATGGAATGCATAGACTGTTAGTAAAACCTATTTGATTATACCACGCACACACGCGCGCGCATTTGTCGAATGGGATCCCAAAGATTTAGAGAAAATTCTAGCTAAGCAGCGCGATGAAATTGATGTGGAACGAACACAGGACCCAACGCAATTTCCCATGAAAATCCTGCCTTATCATTTCCTCGGTGGCGTATTACCAATACTCACGAAAGATGGGTGTACTCTCGCTTTTTATGAAGTTAGCGATCCTGAGCAGTTAATGAATATCTCAAACCGATGGCCACCTCTAATCAAGATGACATTTGTTCTCAGATTCAAGGGTACAACGTCAGCTGAAAGTTAGTTAAAACGAGAAGATAACTGACTGCTGTAATAACAACAACACATGCACGCACTATGAGATATAAATAGTAGTCATTTCATAGATGTCACAGACAAGAATGCGGGCTGAAGAATTATGCAGTATTGGGTCGCTTTAAATCGAGCTGTTGAAGTCAATCTTGCCAAAGGGTACGTGGGTCAACCAGTGTTCGTTCGTTGTACAGCGGCTGTGGCTGAACGTGTTGAAACGATAAAAGATCACTTGGCTGAAATGATCTATTATGTGAATGGGTGGCTCACGGCTTCAATCTGGCGCGTATATGCGACGGGGAAACAAGCGCAAGGACATGTGGTTATCAGTCTGGAATATGACTCAGGTTGCTCAGCTTTACTGACATGCGCTCTAGAGCATAAGCTGCCGCAGATAGATCTGACTATTTTAGGGTCCAGTGGGGCAATTTATCATCAGGAGTTAATTCTGCCTCCTCGAGATGATTCGCTCACGCCAAAGGTAATGGATCACATGCAGCAGCTTATGATCGCTGTTGATCAGTCTTTGGCCACTGGACAACCGGTTGATCTTTAAACAAAATCCAAAGAACAAATGAGGAAGATATATGGATTCAGGGCCACTCGGTGTCCTGCTGGTGGCAGGCAAATTAACGCACCAGGAGAACTACTGTCAACAATTTCGCAAAGACCCACGATGTCAGCTGATAGCTGTAACCGATGAAACAGACATATCACCTGAACGACGACATTGGAATCGAGCATTAGCGAGCGAATTGGAGATCCCGTATCTACCTGATCTGGATAAAGCCCTTACCCGGAATGATGTCCATTTAGTTTCAGTTTGTGCAGAACCGGAACGACGAGGACGCATCTTAGTCAAATGCGCTCGATCCAGGAAGCATCTTTACATCGACAAACCTATGACACCATACCTGGCTACAGCGGATGAAGTGGTCAATGTAGTCAAGGATATGGACGTGCGTAGTCAAATGTTCAGCTTTATACACCAACCTTGGGTACAGCGGGCGCGACAGGTCATCGAGTCAGGTGCCATAGGTCAATTGGTGGCGCTTCATGCCGATTGTTTATTTGCGAAGGGACCAACTGGTAGCGCACAACTGGGTCGTTCCCGTCGCCCCCAATTTCCTCCACAGCGATTTACCTTCGTTGATTCTAAAGCCGAATTGTACGCAATGGGCGTGTATGCACTTGGCTTAGTCCAGTGGTTGGCTCAACGTGCCGTGAACACGGTGTTTGGGCACACTGCCAATTATTTTTTTGAGGCCCATCAACGGAATGGTGTCGAGGATTTTGGCTTTCTTAGCCTAACTTTCGAAGGAGGAGCGACCGCCACCATTACGGGTGGACGGGTGGGTTGGTCAAGTCACGGCGGGGCCGGAGTAAATCAGGTTTACCTGATCGGTAGTGATGGCTCCTTACTCATTGATGCTTATCGACCACGTCTCGAAGTCTACGACGCAGGATTACCCTGGACTGCACCAGAGATTAATCCACAAGATCCCATGGGATTCTGGCGTTCAACACAACAAGCATTGAATACACAATCCAAACGAGTATTTACCCCGTTTTCCTTAACGCCAGCTAAAAGCGATGAATCATATTTCATTGATTGCCTGCTCGAGGATCGAGAAAGTGAGATGAGTGCACTTCAAGCTGCCATGTTAACTGAAGTTCTTCTGGCGGGCTATAAATCAGCTGCAACAGGGACAGTCGTGTCCTTACCGTTGCCAAGATCATGAAAACACACACCCGCACGCTAGGAACTGTTTTCACAAATTTGGATTGTTGAGAAAGACCATGAGACTCAAAATGAAGTAGTAGATCTGATACGGCGTCACTCCAAATCGTTCGAGTAATCCTCTATATCTGCTGTTAATGAATATCCCGGAAATAATGACGAGAATCAATGAAATGATCGCTGAACTGAGAGAATAGACGGCAAAACCACTCCACACTTCGATGAACTGTAATCGAAGCCACAAAGCTACCATTCCTGCAATAGTTAGTAGTCCTGATCCGACAACTAGGATGAGATGCATTTTACCTCGGAACGTGATTATTTCTCCACCAGCATCCAAAGGGAAAAAGACCGCAACCAGTACTCCCAACCCAGAGCTAATCACAAAGAGAACAGGCCCTGCAATCAATCCGCCCCCATCATTCAATTCTTCATGTAATCCAAGATAAAACACAAATAACAAAACACTGGAAACAATAATGAACGACTGCATTAACCGTTGATTAGGTGCATCCACAGCAAATAGCGAACTAATATCGTCCCTAATGTGATTGTAGTCTGATCGCAACAAACCACCAAGAATCCACATTGCCGTATAAACAACTGGACTTAACATTCCACAGAGGGCTACGATCTGAACCACATTCATATTGTTCACATCATGAATTGCATGTGAGACAAGCCCATAGAGAACCTGTAATTTATCTTCTTCGATTATAGGATACCCTGATCTTTGTTTTGGGCACAAGCGGGCTGGGAGTTATTTCACAACACTGAATAATTCACTAATTTGTTGACTAATTCAACTAGTTAGGTATATATTTAAGACAAACACAAGGGTGTAATCGTACTTACATAGGAGTTCTCGATGTGCCACAAATTGTGATCCTGTATGATTCGCTGACTGGAACGACAGAGCACTTGGCAAAAGCAGTAACGCAAGGCGTGCGGTCGGTGAAAGCCGTGGATCTGCAACTCTTGAAAATAGGCACGAAATTTTCCATCTCCACACTAAACAACCTAGATGTACTGATTGTGGGATCACCGAGCATCTATAGTGACATGACGCTTCCACTTCGAACATTTCTCAAGAACCTAACCGAATTATCACAGCAACAGAAGCTGCAGTTTACAGGGACCAAGGGCGCAGTTTTTGGCGTATATCAATGGGATGGAGGATGGCATGTCGATCGTATGGCACAGGTACTGATGAGCCTTGATATTGAACTCGTAGTCCCTCCTCTCGCGATCGTGGATCACGGAGGAGAGATGCGAATTCATCCTCAAGACCTACAGCGCGGCCAAGACCTCGGTGAAGCAGCTGCCATGGCTAGTTTAGTTCCAAGATACTAACGTAAGCGAGTATGAGAACACCTCTACAGCCAGTTAACAAACGAAAAAACTGTCAAAACCGCTAAAAACGTTTGGTCTGAGAATAATCAAGTGAGATGACATATGATAAACGTTATAAAACTACATGGATATGCACAATTTTTACGACATCAATATCTACACACATTTGAAACCTTATCTTGGGAGGATTTTATTAAGGATCGAAGTGCAAGCTTCAATTCACTTCGAAACATCTATTTACACTCTATCGAGTGCGTTGAGTTCATTACTCGCCTCATTCAAAGCGACACTCCCATGAATATACGACATACGCCCATCTCATTTGAAGAATATAACACCATCGAGACAATTCGAGACTATTTAGACCAAGTGGAATCCCGCTTTAACACGCTGCTCATTCAATTAACTCCAAGAGAACTGGGACGAAAAGTTGCACGTATGCATGGTAATGAGTCATCGTCAACAAGTACTGTCGAAGATCACTTGATCCATTTATTCCAAGAGGAAATCCATCATTTTGGCGAGTTCATTGCGCTACTATGGCAGATGAATGTAAAGCCTCCTCACACAGGATGGGTGAATTACCTTACACTCGTTGGGCAGAAATAGCTCGTGCATATTATGTGCTTAGCTAGCTAGCTTACGCTCTCATGGTAATGTCGAAGGCCGAAAGACACTCTTAACCATCATGGAAGCTAGTTTACTCGCTGCTGATCCCTATCGTAATGTTCAGAAGATGGTGCGAATCGAGGATGACCAACTCC
>JAOZHK010000190.1 GCA_026014905.1 Candidatus Bathyarchaeota archaeon | reverse complement strand
ATACAGGAATCTGATGAGAACGATAATGGCTCCTAATAGAAGTATAGAGAAATAGGTGAGGGTCTGAATATATTTTTCGCCATAGGGTACTTGGACTCTCGCCCAAGGAACAATGGGTGGGAGAGGTGTACCGCTTATAATATCGATAAGGAATTTCGAGATGCCTTGCCATGCATAGGAAACATAGTATCTCAATGAGCTGATATAGAGGGCTGCAGATGTGACGAGATAAAACAGGGGCAGCACGATGAAGAGGCTCATCCCCACACGTTTATCAAAAAGAGTGAAAAGCGTAAAGAACAAAATGCAGAAAATGGCCGCTGTCGGAGAGCCCAAGGTTAACCCAAGAATCAACAACAGAATGACAACAAAATCGCTTCGATTATCCAAGCCTCGACTAAAGAGAAAGCCTAACACCAGTATGACTAAATAGGCTCCAATATCCCGATAATTTAACTGCAGGCCAGGAACCCATATTCGCGTTCCCGACGCTACAAACGCGAAAGGAATTACATAAGGAAGCATTGAAAACAGGAAATTGCTATTGGGTAACGCTTTTCGAATAATCTGGGAAAAGTACATGCTTAACAAGGCAAGAAACACGATGATTGTCAACTGTTCAAGGACCGCTGCATAGATCGCGGGAAGTCCACAAATCGACGTGAGTACATAGGTGAGGTAAGGGGTCTGAATGAAATACGAGTGTGAGGAGGTCCGAACAAGGTATCCCTGACGCACATATTCCTCCGCAAGTAGTACCACTTCCGATGATAAGACGCCTTCTGCCATCGGTTGAAAATGATATACATTATATAACAGATAAATGAAGGTTGGTGCTCCAAGGAACGCTAAAAATCGACCGATCTTCGCGTCAAAGCGATGCACTCGGTCGCTGCGACTATAATAGTATAACCACAATACAGGGAGAAAAAAGACGCCTACCAACATGATCCGGGCAAGATATGGACTTAAAGACGTGATCACTAACGGGGCGAGGACTAGACCTTGAAACGTGATAATAACGAGAATGAATGCGATCACTCGTTTGAATTCCACAGTATGTTCCTCTCGATATTTACCCGCGTGGGCGTCTCTTCTCTGCTACAGATTACATGATATTAAACCATATCTGGTTCCACACACAACGATCTGTTATTCCCTGCTGAATAAAGACATATTCGGTCATTATGGGATCGTAGATCCAGAGTTCGAAGACGATTCGAAAATCATTTCGATCTGCGGAATACGTGTTTAAGCGCGCTGTCATGTCATTCGCGGTCATCTCTGTGATGATGCCTCCCTCCTCATCGTATTCTACAGCCGATATGGACCACACGAACGGGTATATTAAGGATTCATTTCTAGCCAAGGAGGTGCGGAGCTCAAATGCAGTCGGTACAGGACTGGGCACACAATGGGTTGAATTTGGACTCTGCTGAGTTGCATTCAGCACTTTGACTTGAATCAACAGGTTTTGAGGCTCGGGTGTATGATTAAACAGTCGGAGATACCAGGTGATTGGAATGTTCACGCCAATTGTGGGATCATCAAAGGGATAATAATGTTCAAGCGTCTGCTCGTCTCCGAGAATAGCTAAACTGATAAACTGCTCTTCGAAACGGGGTAACAAGCGAGTATAGGCAACATACGAGACGCCTACTATCACGCTCAGAGCCAGAACTATGGCGAGTTTTTGGGTGAGACTGGAATTCAAGTATGCATCATCATGGGTATGCATCGAACTAAAATGTCCAGACGCATTTGATCACTTGGAAAGCTTCGACGAACTCGGTGCCGTGTAAGCGGCTTTGTAAGGCACGGTATTGGGCTAAACCATAGATCGCGTCTTTCCAAAGATATCGCTTTGTTTGTTGTGAGTGATATACGGATATAAGCTTAACTTTCATCTGGATCACGTCGGAGATATCGACATAGATCTGCGGTTGAAAGTTTTTTGTAAGCGGGATTTCATAGGCGAGAATTGTGGGGTAATGGCGGGCTGCTTCAATTGTACTTAAGCCTACGGCCCGGTGATCGTGATGTTCATCGTTCTTTGCATGAGTAAAAATCATATCTGGGTTGACGCGGTCAATAATTTCTTCAATTGTATTAACCAGAGTACCCGTGGGAGTAAGCTCGGTATCGTGGAACTCACCAAACCAGATCTCTTTTGCCCCAATCATCTCGGAGCTAATTCGCGCTTCCTGCTCGCGTTGATCTCCTCCGCCACCTCCCGCTTCTCCCCGCGTTAAGAAATAGATATAGACTTCATCCTTAGCCCGGGTGGATTTTAATAGAAATCCGCCGCATCCGATCTCTACATCGTCTGGATGGGCGCCAATCGCTAGAATTTTCACGATTCATCATCCCTTCTCAGGATTTCGTAGACGGGCATCAAGGAGATTATTGAATGTGTTGATTGTTTCAAAGAGGAGAGGATTTAATCCTTCTGTATGAAAGCTATTGATCAGATGGTTCATATCTTTCGGTAAACATTTTCCATCAAAAGGTTCACCAAATTTCATGGTGCCATAGCGGCTGATGCGTTTGTCAGCTGTAACGGCTTTTGCCACTTCATTAATATCGACCTTTAGTCGCGTGGCTAATTCATTGATTTCATTCCAGAAAGTAATGAGGGTGCTCAAATAGGCATTGGCTACTAACTTGACGGTTTCACTGACTGCGGGCGTTGTACGAAAAATGGGTTTCTGCATGCTTTGATAGAGCTCCGCAAGTTGTTGTCCATGCGTGGGACAGCACTCCCCTATAATGATCCGGTCGGGATGAAGAACGTCCTGGAACGGGGAGCGTTCGCGCAGGAATTCGGGATTATGGCAAATGTGGGTGCTGAATTTGTGCCCAAGACGAGCCGTGGTTCCAATGGATACGGTGCTTTTAATGATATAGGGCGGGGTGACTCCTCGATTGTGGAGGAGGTGGATGACTTCGTCAATAACTTGTTCGGGAGTACAGATAAACGTCAGATCGGCATGAATTGCGAGGTCTGTTTTCTTAAGAGCTGGATCATAGACGAACACGTGGTGACCGAGGTTTTCGAGGAGATGTACTTGGGCTTTACCTACAACGCCGTATCCGATGACGTTGATGGTGAGAGGAGATTTCTTGACAGGGGTCATTTCAATCACTTTTCACTTTGATTTTTCGAGCTGATGTATTGGCTTGGGATTCTTGTTGAATGAGGTTATTCACTTCCCGTACGGCCTTGAGGAGGATGCTTTTCTGGGTACTATGGATCAATTCATCCAGATCTTTGGGGAGACATGCGCCTCCAAAAGCGCCTTTCATGGGATCTGTGTATGCGGTAGCTGCACGTCCCTCTAACACCAAGGTGTTCATGACGGGTCGTGGGTCAATTCCGACCTCGTCACATATGCGTTTGATTTCGTTGGCGAATGAGATCTTGGTGCTTGCAAAGGCGTTCATCACTAATTTCGTCATGATGGCGGTGGGTGGATCGAGGTATTGGATCGGGGTCTTGGGATCGAGCCAATAGAACACGTCCTGGAGGACAACGTCAACATGCTCTTGGTGACCGGCGATAACGATGACTTTGGGATGGACGAAATCTTGTAGCCGTGTTTTTTCGTGTAAAAATTCGGGACAATAGACGAGGCGTAAGTTCAGTTGTTGGATTCTTGTCCAGATATCAAGGGAGATAGTTGATTTGAGCACAATGATACCGGTATAGCCACGTTCATGCAGGTCCGTCATCACGGATAATAGAATGGAGGCGTCGAGGCGGCCTTCTTTCGGAGGGGTCGGAAGCGCGATAAAGAGAACCTCGGCAGTGAGTATGTCCTGAAAAGGACTTGATGGTTTATACTTATCGTATCCGACTACGTCACGATGATAGAATTGCAGAGCGTGCATGATCGTCTCGCCAACCATGCCTAATCCAATGACGCCGATTTTCATTGTTGGAGTTCACCCATTGATGTCGTTAGTTTGTGTACATGTAGATTCGTGACTAGTGGACGCGCGCTAGCTAAGGATTAACGCACCTCAGATAGACGCGAGAATGGTTTTTAGAATTCTGGATCCGTCTTTGAAGGAGTTTAATTTGGATTTTGTTCCCCTTCTTCTACTATAACTGATCGGGATTTCTTTGATGCGTAAGCCGGCTTTCAACGCTTTGATCGTGATCTCGGTTTCAACCTCGAAATCATGAGAGGTCAAGTTCAGCTGTCTCACCGCATGATCCGTTATGGCTCTGAATCCAGATTGGGAGTCGGAGATCTCTCCATTAAATATGCTGTTGATCAGAAAATTGAAGAGGTTATTCCCAATTTTGTTCACTTTGGAGATTGATCCGGGTTCCATGCATCCTTTTAATCGGGAACCGACAACCATGTCGGCTTTCCCATCGATAATTGGTTGAACGAGATTGATTAATTCGCGAGCATCGTATGTTGCATCGCCATCAATGGTCACGTAGATGTCGCTTTTCAGTTGGCTAAATGCAGTGCGGAGAGCCCAGCCTTTGCCTTTCCCTTCTTGATACAGTATCTTTGCACCAGCAACTTTCGCGCG
>JAOZHK010000183.1 GCA_026014905.1 Candidatus Bathyarchaeota archaeon | reverse complement strand
AGATATGCAATGGTTTCAAAATCTTCTCACTATCCTAAAACGCGATGGCTACGACATGATTTGTGAGGCCTATCAACCTGGCACCGACTTCCCACAATTAAGTGGAGACTGGGGAACGACTGATTGGCAGACTTTAAACGCGCAGGGAAACGTGTATGTTGATGCGTTGCCTATCGACATGAGCTATTATGAATAGCGGCGCGCGCGCGTTCGAGTAATACACGCTTGTTTTCATGCAATGAATTGAGATTACTCATATAAATTAGTGAGCTGTCGACCAAAACTGATACCAATGACTTAGAGAGTTGGTTCGCCACTCTTCACGTTCCGCAGAATAAAAAGGAGGATAATCTGGGTAATTGACCGCCTCCTCTATCGAAGCTCCTTCAACAATTAGCGTTTTCATCGTATCGCGGATTGCCTTAAACCAGGTCAACTGTATACGAATCTCAGTTTTATCGCAGATCGTGCCATGTCCAGGAATAATGTGGTCAACATTCATTTCAAGAATATGTTCAAACGCGTGAATCCAGTGATCCGGGTTAGCTGATGGATCGCCTGCCCACGGAAATCGATGGGCAAACACCAGATCCCCCGCAAAGAGAACCCGATCATCCTCAACATAAATGATAGATGACCCTGCCGTATGTCCTCCCAGACATCGCATCTGAATGCCATTAAGAGTAAACGGCTGGGTAAAAACGCGGGTAGGCAACACTACACGGAGCCCATCATAGAGCCATACTCGTTCCGGACGAGTTTGTTGGACTTCAGTCATCAGAGCGGCTCGATTATCGGGTGACCAAACATCACGAAGGTTCCTGGTGATCATTTCGTTAACATGTTGATGGGCAACAATTTCGCAGTCTTCAAAGACTTGAGCGCCAAACACATGATCACCATGGTAATGGGTGAGTAAAAGATGCGTTAGAGGCTGTGAGGTTACTGAGGATATGCTTTGGCGAAACTCACGTGCGGATACAGGATACTGGGCATCAACAGCTATAACTTGGTCATCTAGGATAATGATTCCTACATTTCCCCCTGTTTTGCCGTCAAAATTCGCGAAGACTCTATTCGATACTTTATGCAGTTGCATTTAACCACCAAACATTTACACGTCTGATTTCATGAGATTTAAAGCTAGTTAGCTTGCTATGCTTGTACGCTACCTCGCGCGGGGCGCGCTATCCAATATAGATTACCCGTAAATCTTGAACATTGGTGCCTTGCGCGCCGGTCACAATAGTATCTTGAAGGCGCTGAAGCACCCGCATCGAGTTATGCTGTTTCAATTCCTCAAGGATTTGAATGCCTAGTTGTTGTGCCCGCGTCATCGTGCATCCATCCACAACCCCTCCTGCGATCTCTGTAGGCCCATCTGTTCCATCAGAGTCTGCTGACGCCATCACAATTGTCTGACTTGCATGGATCTTTGACGCTGCTGCTAACACAAATTCCTGATTTCGTCCGCCAAGTCCTGTAGCTTCTTCAGTCCGAACCAGTAATTCGCCGCCAGCGATAAGTGCACAAGGAGGCTTGAAGGGCCTCTGGTATACTTCAATCTCGATCGCCATTAGGGCGAGTGCACGGCCAAAGGCGTGCGCTTCAATGTCATCTGGACTCGAGGCGATAATTGCACCATGAATCCCTAAGGCTTCAGCGCGTAATCTCGCGGCTTCTAACATATCTTCAGGGCCTTTCACACGATATTGATACTGGGGTTTCCCTTTTAGTTCTCCTGGTCTAATCGAACCGTACTGGGGATCCGCGGAGAGCAGGTAGCTTCGGACCGCAGGTGAAACGCGGTTCCAAAGTTGATACTGCTTCAAGACATCTATCGCGCCTTGATAGCCACGACGACCAAAGTACTGCCGGACATATCCTCGGGCCCGAAGACCTGGAGGCATAGGATCCGTGTAGAATCGAATGAGCGTTGCATCTCCTACATTTCGGCTATGGCGACCCCGCAGAATTACAAGTTGACTTCGCACGATATTTGTCTCGGTAATCGAGGCTCCACACTCGAAGTAGAGCTTTCGCGTTACGTCTTGAATATCCTGTAAGCTGAGACCCGGTCCTGGTAATGTCATGAGCGCCGTTCCACCACCCGATTCAGCGACAAAAACAATGTCACCTCGCTTGGCTTGTTGCTCAATATCAAATATCTTCTGTGCGCCTTTCAAACTAGCCTCATCTGGAATCGGATGTCCCGCGAGAATGAGCTCGATATGCCGTAACTCAGATTTCTCCCCCTTCTTAGCACAGATACATCCCGCCGAGATCCGCGAACCTAATACATCTTCAATCGCTTTCGCCATACGCTGTGCGGCTTTACCCCCACCCACTACATAGATCTCCCCAATCTGCGACAACTCAAAGGCTAGTGGCTGGGTCCCCAGCAACTCATTCTCTGGTCCTTGCACTGCAAAGTTAGGATGCCCAATCCGTAACTGTCCATCACGCACGCGAAGTAATTTACGCGCGTTTTCATATGGATCCGTATTTGCGAGCCCTGCTTCCATAATCTCGAGAACATGTTTTCGCCCTTCTACATTACCATGAGAGATTAATTCCGCCGTGTTTGAGATGATCAATTATCGGCACCATACAACATTGATACAGGAGTATCGGTCAGTTTCTATCGCACATGCTTTACCGAATTTTCAACGCTTTTTTTCCGAGAAATTTCGCGTTATCGCCGAGTTCTGCTTCAATTTTTAATAGCCGATTGGAGGCTGCGCCTCCCCGCTGGTGCCCTGCACCTAAACCGACCGTATAATCCGCGATTACGGCGCCTTCTCCTCGGCTTGAGCAAGGCATCACACCATACCCATGTTGATACGCAAGTTGTACCGCATCGAAGGCTTCACTAATGGTTCCCACCTGATTCACTTTCAAGAGCATTGTGTTCGCAGCTCCTACTTGTATGCCTTGTTGGAGACGCTGAGAATTGGTTGTAAACAGATCATCCCCCACGATCTCAATTCCCAACTCTCTCGTTAACACAGCATGTCCCTCAAAATCATTTTCGTCGAGAGGATCTTCTAGAATCACAAATGGAAACGTCGCGACCATATCCCTATAGAGCTCAATCATATCCTCCTGTGTTTTATCCTTGGGTGAAAACAGGCCATGATAACATTGTTTCGCTGAGTCATAATAGGTACATGCACCGACATCCACTTGGAGTCCGATTTGGCCCGGATACCCCGCGTCTTCAATGGCGATCGAGAGAATTTCCCACAGTTCACGATCATGTTGAAACCGATCAAAGAGCACCGGAGTATGTACGCCATATGTATAAATGAGAGGAAATTTGCGTTCTTGGAAACGTTTCAGCATACGACGTTGAGTCTTCCACCCGGCGTAAGCGGCTTCTGTGAACGAGGTAAATCCATAACATACAAACTCATAACTGGGTTTGCCATGAACGGGGTCTTGCTTTCTTCCGTATCGTGTGCCCTGATCGCCGACCGCTTTCGCACCAGGAACCGGTAAAATTGTCGCATTTATTCCCCCAATATACCGGTACAAGGGAACTTGCAACGCATTTGCTGCGGCTCTTAACACAGCTGCTGACACGCTTCCCATCGCGTTCGCTCCCAACCGCGATTTGTTGTCAGTGCCATCGAGATTCAGCAACGTCTCGTCAATCTGTCGCTGCTGCGTCACCTCCATGTCGATTAATGCAGGGGCAATGACGTCATTCACATTAGTTACTGCGCTCGTTACACCTTTTCCTTCAAAGCGATCCGTATCAAAAACAAACGCTGACTCATGGGTTCCAATCGAGGCGCCAGCCGCAACTATTGCGGTGCCCGATGCCCCACTGTCTGTAACAACGGTAGTTTCTACTGCTGGATAAAGCTGACGTCCAAATACTTCTCGAGCATGTACTGATTTGATTCTGATTCCCATACTGTCATCTGTTTAACTTGATGTGGTTATTATGAATTACGATCCCCCTTTCAATCATTCTCAATATTTTATCTTAAACCGACAAAACATTCAGCTATCAAAAGTGCGCGAGGCTCTCACTTCCTCCAATCCATCACTAAAATAGGAATCTACGCATACGCGTGAATCTGAAGGTAAATCGAAATTACACTGGAGAAAACGACGGCTCCAATGAACGCGTTCAGAAGAAACAAGAATACCCCAAGAAAGCGTAACCCAGTTGGTGAATATTCACGACATAAATAGTATCCAGTGATAAACACGGCGATCAAACAAGCTACGAAGAGGATGCGAAAAAGGATCCAAGATTGGATCCCCCATTGCGTGACGATGGGATTCAATTCAGTCAATCCCACCCTTAAGCCCACGACGGTGAGGAAGGCATCGAGAAACGTAAACAGGGTCAACGTGACCAGAAACAGCCCATAATAAGGAACAAAGAGACTTGCGGTGCGCGCGCGCGTACGAAAAACCATTAAACGAATTACTATGGTAGCAGCGATTGTTGCTGTAGCGCTATTCGCACTGTCTTTTCTTCTCTTCTGGGCGTCACCAGACGTCGATTATCTGTTTATCGTTGTGTTCACCGTTGGTGTAGGTCCTCCTAGTATCGCGAGTATCCTGCATAACCGGTGGAGAAATCAAATTGAGCGT
>JAOZHK010000179.1 GCA_026014905.1 Candidatus Bathyarchaeota archaeon | reverse complement strand
TACTGGGAACTATTCAGCAACACTCACAGCTGCTTCCGTGCATATTCAAGACGAAACACTTCTGATACGTCGTCAATCGCTAGGGGGATTTCCGACGAAAGACACTCCACCTACATCACCGGAGCTTACTCCGCCCGTTCAATACAGATTCTATGACGACGATCACATCATAGGTATACATACGCCCCATACAGGGGATCTCGCTCAGTTCGTACGAAGTAATGATGGCAGTATAGCCTGGCTTCGACTCAACATGCGACTTCATCGTCCCGATAGATAATGGTTGTATAAGCTAGCGAGCTGGCGAGTGCCCGCGTCTTTACGCGCGCGCGTAATCGTTAGTTATATATCATTTTTTGAAAGTATATTCAACTGACTGTGAGAGATGAAATAAGTTGCCGGAGAGTATTACTGTTGGAAATGCCGTTGCAAAACGTGGTGAATTGAAAAAAGGGCTTATTCAAGGAATCGAGCTTAACACGACGACTCGAATTGATATTCCAGTTCTTGTGATGAATGGGTGCTATGAAGGTCCCACGCTTCTTCTCGTTTCAACGCAACATGGTATTGAAATTCAGGGTATTGAAGTGATTCGTTGTGTCATGAGGGAAATGCTTGATGCAAAGCATCTTACTGGGGCAGTCATCGGAATCCCCGTTGAAAACCCACTTGCTTTCATGCATCATCAATACCTCTCCTGGATCGACAACCTTGATCTAGGAGGCGGCGGAAGTGGAAGTCTTTTAACGGTGGATCACCCCTCCGGAACCTCTACAGAGCGGTTAGCTCATGCAGTATGGAAGGAAGCGTGGAGTAAAGCAGACTTAGTAATCAACATCCATTGTAACACACGACCTGATTCCCTCATCTATCAAGCCATCAACATTGGTAATCCTGAAACCCGGGAACGAGTTGAAAAGATGGCTGAAGCTTTTGGCGTCACCACGATCGTTGCAGAAAGCCCGATTCCCAACGATGCACCGGCAACTCTAGGAAATCTAGCTGCGAGAAAAGGTGTGCCCGTTGTCCTAATGGAGCTAATTGATGGTCGATGGATCTCGGAGCCATCAACTAGTGCAGGAATCAAAGGAGTTCTTAACATCATGAAAGCATTTGGAATGATTGAAGGCGAATTAGAAGCGCAAAAAGGATTCCCCATCATTCCTGGCATCAATAAAGCTCAGGGGATCATCCGCGCTAATCGCGGAGGATTGATTCGATTCCTGAAAAAGCCAGGTGAAAAAATTTTACGAGATGAAGTACTTGCAGAGGTATACGATGTATACGGAGACGTCCTTGAACGCATCATGATGCCAGTTGAAGGATATACATGGGCATATCCTTGTGGTGACATCCTGGGTACTTCAGGAAGTCTCCAGACAGTGCAAACTGGCGCTAAAATTGCGTATATTTTCTCCCATGAGCAAGGTGGTTGAATCAGTTAATTAATAGTGAAGTCGAAGCTGAAGCTAGCGAGAAAGATTCATGAGAATAGTAATAGCGCTCTCGATATATTGAACGCACTGATCCATGTAGACGTTGGCTCGACGGGCTGCTTGTTGCTGTTCAGGGACCGTTAAGTCGTATCCGATAAGCTCGCGACAGAGGACGCTTCCACAGACATGGTGAAAGCGATTATAATACTCTAAAGCCAGTGCATAAGCTGGTTGCCTCTCCTCGGAGCTGGGATTATTCGTTCCGTATGCCCAGCTAATTGCGAGAATACCTCCAGTTAATGCACCACATAGCGACCCCCGCCGTCCAATGCCTGCCCCAAATGCTGATGCAATTTTAGGCTCGATAGGTGTCTGAACGTGCCAAAACTCTTGCATCGTCATCAACACAGCTTGTGCGCAGATATATCCACTCTGAAAGTAATTCACAGCCTTCCTAATATAATAATCACGATTATTCATTTGATTTTTCGAATTCATGAGGAAACTCCTCCCAGGACTAACTGGAAGATCGAATAATTTCCTTTTCTGAACGTACATGAACTAATATCTACCGCACACGAATAGGTCCCAGCCGAGCGACACTCAGTTTAAAAGAGAATGACTGGATACACAATATCTAGGAGATATTGATGAAAAGCGAATGTCAGCTAGAAGACATATTTCAAGACATGCAAAAGAAGCTTTCTCGCGATGGATTACTTCTCACATCATGTACCACAGATGACCGGAATAACGTTATGACAATCGGTTGGGGATTAGTCGGTCGCTTATGGCGAGAACCAGTGTACATGGTTGCTGTGAGGCCCAGCAGATATACTTATGAGTTTATTGAAGCGACAGGGGAATTTTCTGTGAATGTCCCTGCGGCAGGAATGGAAGATACAGCAGCGTACTGTGGTCGGGTATCAGGACGTGATTATGATAAATTCAGTGAATGTGGGTTAACTACGAAGCCTGGTAAACATGTCAAAGCCCCGATAATCCAGGAATGTATTGCACACATTGAATGTCAAGTAATAGGGACATCACTAGTTCAGCCGGAACAAATTTCAGTACCTGTACGGGATAGTTGTTATTCAGCAGGAGACTATCATACCCTGTACTACGGCCGGATTCTCACAGTTCTGAAAGACAGCTAAGACATTGTTCCAATGATTCACACCGACAAGCGCTGCCTGATTAAGGAGCTCCAAGCCTTTTTATACGCTCAGCTGGTAAATGCTATCATGGATGTTATGTAGGAGAAGGCAATAGTGAAAACAATGAAAGCAGGAATCTATACGGGTCCACAAGATATTCGTGTTAAAGAAATTCCTATCCCGACTGTTAAACCAGGACATGTCCTTGTTCAGAATAAAGCTTCAGGAATCTGTGGAAGTGATCTTCATGAGTACTTTGGCGACTGGAAACAGCCAAGTGATATAGCTTCGGGTCATGAGTTCAGTGGAGAGGTTGTCGAAGTAGGACCAGAGGTTACGTCAGTAACGAACGGTGATCATATATGTGCAGAATGCTTCAGTCATTGTGGTAAATGTACATTCTGTCGGACGGGCTTGTACAATCTGTGTGCTGATCGTAGTTACATTGGAACTCGCGAAGGGCACGGAGGTTTCGCAGAATACGCCTTACTCCCTGAGTCCTCAGTCTTTATTCTCCCTGATACATTTTCCTTTGAAGAAGGGGCCCTCATCGAACCCCTAGCAGTAGCCTATCGATCACTTTTTCGTACGCACCCACGTTCATCGAATCATATTGCGATTCTTGGTGCGGGCACTATTGGTCTCTGCTGTGTAGTCGTTGCGAAAGCGATCGGTATTCGCAACATCTTCGTCACTGCAAAATATGACCAGCAAGCAAGAATGGCAGAAACTCTCGGAGCTGACCAAATACTCCGAACCTCCACCAAGTCGTATGAGACCTTGCTCAATGAAACGGCGAGCAAGGACACAATAGACATTGTTATTGATACTATAGCCATTGAACAAACCTTTCAAGACGCACTCACCCTGATCCGAAAAGGTGGGACAATCTGCTTGGTCGGAGGGTATACTCATGCATTCAATGTCTCCCTCAGACCCATTGTCTCCAAAGAGCTCCAAATAGTAGGATCGATGTGCTATGGATATAGCGGTATGCAAAAAGATTTTTCCGCAGTAATAGAGTTAGTAGCGAGGAAAAAAATCAATGCTCTGCCACTAATCACTCATCGGTTTCCATTGACTGAAATCGGTCAAGCTTTCCGCACAGCTGTGGACAAAGCATCAGGATCAATTAAAGTTCTTATAACTCAATAAAGCTCGCTTGAATAATGACAAATTAGTGAAAACAAATAAGAGATAAAAAGCAACAGGAGATCATAATGAAACAACACGGAAATGAAAGAGAGACGCCCGATACTCATGTGTTTTTCCGAGAAACTCCACGGCGCACTGTCATCCGAGGTAATGGAATCTACTTCTACGATTCGGAAGGTAAGCGATATATAGATGGCAGTGGTGGACCAATGGTCGTTAACATAGGGCACGGCGTGAAAGCAATCGCTGACGCTGCAGCTCATCAAATGGGACAACTAGCATACATTCATAGTATGACGTATCTCACAGAACCCATCCAGAAGCTTGCTACAAAAATCACTAGTTTGACACCGAAATCCCTAAATAAAGTCTTTTTTGTCTCCGGGGGATCCGAAGGTACCGAATCCGCAATAAAATTAGCCTGTCAATATCACCTGGAACGCGGAGAACCGACAAAACATAAGGTCATTTCCCGATGGATGTCGTATCACGGTAACACCTTGGGAGCGTTATCTGCTTCGGGATTTGTCTATCGACGCAATAAATTTCAGTCTTTGCTCTTGGATTTTCCGCATATTCCTCCAGCTTACTGTTACCGATGCTGGTATAATAAGGAGTATCCGAGCTGTGATTTAGCATGTGCACGGGAACTTGAACGCACGATTCAAAAAGCGGGAGCAGAGAATATTTCCGCGTTTATTGCAGAGCCTATTGGAGGATCTGCAATTGGGTCAGTCCCTGCCCCCAAAGGATACTTTGAGATTATCCGGGAGATCTGTGATAAATATAATGTATTGTTCATCGCGGATGAAGTTCAAACAGGCTTTGGTCGAACCGGGAAAAATTTTGGGATTGAACACTGGAATGTAACTCCAGACATGATCATTTGTGCAAAAGGTATGTCCAGTGGATACGCCCCCATAGGAGCGGTCATCACAACTGAGGAAATTCAATCCACATTCACAAAAGAAGGATTTCGACACGGCTTCACGTTTGGAGGTATCCCCATATCTTGCGCTATTGCATATGCTGTGCTTGAATATATGACTAAACACGATCTTATTGCACAAGCCGCGGTTAGAGGAAAGCAACTGCTAAAGCAACTGAGTTCCCTGCAAGATCATCCCTCAGTGGGTGATATCCGTGGAAAAGGATTACTAACAGGAATCGAATTCGTTCACAATAAGGAAACGAAAGAGCCCTTCAATCCCTCTATGAATTTTAGTTACAGACTCCAGGAAATTCTGTTGCAGAATGGGTTAAGCGTTTACCCAATCCATGCATTCCTCGATGGTGAGCGGGGTGATCACATCCAGGTAGCTCCGCCATTCATCGTCACATCGTCACAAATTGATGAGATTGTTACTATACTTGATCTATCTTTGGATCAGATCGAGAGGAGTCTCTAGCAAAACCTAGAGAAATGTGTACATGTGCGGAGAGCTCTAGCGAGATAATAGAATTTTTATACACGACAGAGGATACTCAATGACATAAGATGATTCCTCGATTAAAAGTTACGAGTTATCAGATGGCGTTAATGTCGATTTTTGCTGCATTATACTATGTCTTGTCATTGATTTCCCCCTTTATTCCGTCCATCGGTCTTCCCGATTTACAGATACAACTTGAAGCATTGATTGCCACGGTATTTGGGTTTATTCTGGGACCCTATTTAGGAGCAGCGGCAGCCTTTTTTGGGGCAGTGTTAGCTTGGATATTACCTCCAGGAAGTATGAGTGCGTTCAGCGTTCCCTTTCTCTTATCACCTCCAATAAACGCGTTCGTAGTTGGCCTTATGTTTTATCGACGATGGAAATGGGCATTTGCAGTATATGGCGGTCTGATCGCCGTTTTTTTGTTGCTTCCACCATCTCAACCTCTCAGCGAGCAGTATCAAGTGCCACTCGCGGTTCTTTGGGATAAACTCATTGCCCTATTACTCCTTCTTCCTGCGATACGGTTTTCCCGGAAACTGGCCGAACCCTCTTTTCAATCGATATTATTTTTCATCTTAGCATTTTTCGGAAATCAGGCGGATAATATGTGGGGAGCCAATATCTTTGCAGTCCCCGTCGTCTATGAATCGATTTTTGGATTAGAGATTGAAACTGTACGTTTTCTATTCACGGTTAGTCCATTTATCTATCCTGCGATACGAATTCTTCAAGCGACGTTTGCGACCATTATTGCAGTACCCATTGTTCGAGCACTCCAGAACACCGAATGGATATACGGTGAGCCCTCGATCTTAATGCACAAGCTAGCGGATGGTTAAACCATACACATGAAAGCTATCAGAGCCCTATTATGCGAGGACATAATTGAGTGGAGTTGATGCATACGTGATTGAAGCGATCATATTTGATCTCGGCGATACGTTAATCCAAGAAGAGCAAAAACTGGGGCGGACCTACATCAAGATCCCCTATGTACTTGAAACTCTCACCCAATTGATGAATGACTATAAATTAGGGATTATCACCAATGTGCATCCTACGACTCTAGAATCTCGCATCCATGAGATTCTTCAACTTGCAGGAATTTTCGACTTTTTCAATGTCATCATAGTCTCCAGTGTGGTCGGATTTGAGAAACCGGATGAACGTATTTTTCGCCTTGCCTTTGAACAATTGGGGGTTGACGCCTCAGAAACCGTAATGATTGGAAACCGGGTGTCAGCTGACATTCGAGGAGGAAATCGTGTCGGAATGATCACCATTTTATTACAATGGAATGATCGGTATCCCGAGCCCTACCTCATCAAAGAAGATATACCCAATTATATCATTTCGTCATACAAAGAATTATTGCCAATTCTCAAGAAATTATGAAGTTGATCGGAGTGGTTAAGAGAAGCCCAAAGGAGTTAAGTAGATTGTTTTCGACCATACGGGCAGACATAGACACAGAGTCCGCAGATTCCTACGCCAAGGCTCTCTTCTCGTCCATCGGTATATTGTTTGCATGAATGGGCTCGGAAACGTACATCACGAGGTTCAGAAGGGTTAAAGGGGACTCCCGTAAACGCTCCAGGCGGACAGATGTCCACACACTCCTGACAGTCTCCACACTGGCGAGGTGTGAGATTCGAGGCGGTGGGGGTTAACGGTGCATTTGTTAGAACCGTTCCCCAACGTATCCGAGGCCCATGCTCGGGGGTAATTAAGAGGCAGCTTTTCCCGATCCAACCCAATCCTGCTAAGTGGGCTGCAAGTTTATGCGAAATCGAGCCCATCAACTTGAGGGGATTAATCGTAATATTGAAAACGGGGTATGCCTGAAACCCCGCTTCTTGGATGCGTTTAGCAATCATAAGCGAAATTCGGTCCAAGTTACGATTCACGGTATTATACAATCCACGATATGTGTGAATTGCTACAGGATCTTCATGTCGGTATAATTCATTGACGATACCATCAACGAGACGAATGGCGAAAGATATGGCTCGAGGATATGCTGCAATATGTTCGCCCCCTTGAGCCAGAACAAAATCCCGAGCTAATGTGAGATCGGCCACTCCAAAAAGATCTGCGCCCAACTCGATTGCATATTGTGCTAGATCGTCTTGCATTGATTTCAATAATATTCACACTCACTACTTAAAGCTAGCTAGCTACTCAATACACAAAGAGTCGATGAGTATATAATCGTTCACCCTTCAATACACAGCGCCCACTCATTAATGAGCTTGAAACCTTGTAAATGTATAGACGACACAAAGAATAATTAAGGGATCATATTTTCACAGTAATATGGCAGTATCATTAAAACGAATTATCTCGCTGTCTAATGTTATCGCAACAGTCCTCACTATTATCATTAATAGCCTCAGCAATACATCTATCCTTGGAGCAAACACTGTAGGAGAAATCTCAGACGCCTATCCTACGTTTTTTACTCCAGCAGGATATGTATTTGCTATTTGGGGCATCATCTATGCACTATTACTCGTGTTCTCAATCCATCAAGTCTTACCGAAGCAACAAGACGCTCCTTTTCGTGAAAAAATTGGTTTGTACTATATTCTCTGTAGCGTCGCGAACATTATCTGGATCGTGCTCTGGGTCAATAATTATATCCTGTTTTCCACCATTCTTATGTTCCTGCTTCTAGCCTCGTTAATTGTCATCTATCGCCGTTTAGATAGCATTGGGGCGCAGATGTCTCTGCGCGAAAATTTGGCAGTATTCTTACCTTTCAGTGTCTACCTAGGCTGGATTACTGTTGCATCAATTGGTAATGTAGCAGTAACGTTGGTGTCCCTTAATGGGAATGGATGGGGTCTAAGTGAATTGTCATGGACCATATTAATGATTGGCGTGGCAATTGCAGTAACCCTCATTATGATCGTGCGGAAGAGAGATATTGGCTTTAGTCTTGTACTGATATGGGCACTACTCGGAATCCTAGTCAAACAATCTGATGTACAAAACATCGTATTAACCACGGGCAGTGGCATTGGCTTGATCGTCATCGCACTCATAGTCCAAGCAGTGCGATCACTAAGGCAGGAAAAATAACTTTTCAACGGAGTTACAGGCGTAGATATTTGCGAGTACGCACGCGCGTATACGGAAGAATCCGAGTGCAGGAAGGAAATGGTTAAACATAGCCAATTAGAGTGAGTGGGTCATAAAATTCATCCGACCCCCATCTACGGAAATCACCTGCGCGGTTATGTAATTCGATTCATCAGATGCGAGAAATACCGCTACATACGCAATATCGTCTGGGAGTCCTAAGCGCTGGAGCATTGTGGTCTCAATATTGCTTTGAACGCGCTTTTCCCAATCTTCAGGGCTTCGATTACTTTGTGGCATATCTGTTTTAATTAGACCTGGAGCGATTGCATTGACGTAGATTCCATGAGGGCCCAACTCAAGAGCTAACTGTTTCGTCATTACATTCACTGCACCCTTTGTTCCAGCATAGAATAAATTGCTTGGACGAACAGATGTTCCCAACCCTGCAATAGATGAGATGTTCACAATTTTTCCATAGCGGCGTTTCATCATATGGGGTAAAACAGCTTGGGTGCAGTAAATGATGCCTTTCACATTTGTGGTGAGCATGGCATCGAAGGCATCCATATTAGCTTCTAACAGTGGACCACCACTAAGTCCTAACCCTGCATTATTTATCAAGACATCAATCCCCCCATATTCATCTATAGTCTTACGCACCATTTCCATAACAGCTTCACGTCTACCAACATCTGCTTGAAACGAGAATGCAGATCCACCATATTGCCGGATCTCATTGACGACGTCCTCAGCTTTCGTCTTCGATCGATTATAATTCACGACGACGTTCGCACCTTCACGCCCAAAGGCCAGGGCTGTCGCTCGTCCAATTCCTCGCGAGGCTCCAGTAATAATGGCGATTTTATCTTGTAAACGACCTTTTCTAAGTACTGTCATGTTGCATCGCTTCCCATTAACTAGCTAGTAAAATATACCAGAGTTACTATATATGAAATATCTCGGTTTATCTTTGAAATATTAATAGCTTAGTGTATTGTTTTCGCCACTGTCGCCATTAAGCTAGCTAGCTAAATGTTGGCTTCTACAATATATAACTTTAGCGCGCACATTTGATTCGCGACAGTGAAGACACGTAGGACGAAATAGCTAACTAGCGTCCATATTTCGTAAAGAATGAAGTCCATGGACTTGGACATTATGGTGCCGCCTATCGAGAATATATGAATAGAATCCCGCGATAGTGAGCGCGCGCTAATATCTATGTATTAAAAAGAACCCAAAACCGCTTTTTATTTTTCTCTTAGTAACTAAAGAACACAGGGTCCAACGCGCGCGCTATGAATCACAGCTCAGGGATTATACATGTCCTTGCACGAAATAAGATTACCAATCTTGCTATTGAGATTAAAAACTTGCTTATAGAACATCAGACAAGAAAAGCCTACAATCTACTGAATAGCATACGAGAAATTGGACCAAAGATCGCATCATTATATATGCGGGATATTGTGTACTTGGGAAAAATTGATGAAAGCGATATTCGGGATGCGTTTTTTCTCCAACCAATTGATACGTGGATAGACCAGATCTTAGACATTATCCTTTAGAAAGTTCCCCCACGCTTGCATGAAAAACAAAAATTGATAATTGAACTGTGTCAACATGCTAATGTATCACCTATTGCATTTATCAGGGTGCATGGGTGTTGGGCAGTCAAATTGCTAGCAATTATTATGCCTTTCAAAACTTACTGATGGGTGAAGCCAGTAAATCTATCATTCAAAATAGAATTAGAGAAAGAGAAGAATTTGTAAATCATATGAAACAATTACTTATCAATTGGTAGCTAGCCAGCTGGGATGTGAAGTATATTTCCAACATCAGTTCTCAATTCAAACGGACCGGAAACATTCTCAGAGCGCGCGCGCGCGCGTGATAACGGATCCGAACACGTTCCAAGTGAAGCATAACAGCAATCTAAGTGAATAACACGTTTCACCCATTTCTTTTGAAGTTTTAAATCCTTAAAACCACAGTATATAGCTAGCAATTCTGAATGAGGACTTAGACCTTGCCTTCAACCGTCTTTTCGCATCAAAGCGTGGTATTCCCCCTCAAAATCCGCTATCCTCAGATGTTTGACGGTACCGCACTCTGCATCGGCTCCATGATACCGGACCTCGACTTACTGTTACCAGGATACCGCATCTTTCATGCCCTTGAAAGCCTCGTGATTCTGCTTCCTCTGGCACTGGTGTTTGTCATTCTCTTTGATAAAATCTTTGCCCCCCGCATCGCCGGAGCCGCAAATAGCAACCAAAGAACTGTGTTCGTTCGGCTCCTTTGCTATTGCGGGGTGGACGCGTTTGCGGTGCTCAAATCGAAACGCTTCACGCCTCGGTGGCTGGTCCGCGCTACGTACTCCACGGTCATTGGGATCTTGTCTCATTTTCTGTTGGATTTGCCGACGCATCATTGGATATCGTATCTCCGCCCGTTCTTTGATGGTCCGATGCCGTCGTGGTTCCTGCAATCCTATGGATTTGTGAACACCCCCGTTTTTGGCATGGTTGCGGTTACCCGAGCACGTGTTCTTCAATGGGTTTTCAGTGTTGGGTTTGGTCTAGTGGCCCTGTATGGTCTCCGATACATGAAAAAGCATCAATTACTAGAAAAGTGGTATCAAGCTAGCTAATTAACCCCAAACCCACACACACGTGTAAAAAGAATTTACCCGTTCTAAGAGAAGTGAAAAATCGAGAGATCAAAACAAATGGTAACAGTCCAATAAGCTAGCTAGCGTCCTCCAGCAGTTAATGTAACATTTTTTTAGATTTTTGATCCAAGAACTACGCGCGCGCTGTCGTCTCATCCGCGAGCACCGACTCTTAGGCACCGTACACCAACGTATTGATCCCACATTCAACATCGTCGACTGCGACGTTTGTACGCCGCCTCTTTGTACAAAGTAAAAAAGCGTCTAGCTAACTAGCTAACGAGAGCTTGAAGATCGTCGTAAAGTACATAAAGGCCGCCTGCTCACTGTTCGTCGATCAAATTGTCAGACCAATATATTCATGAGAGCGAACTAATCTTAAAAACCATGGAACAATTGACGTCCAAACAGGATCGGGATCGGCTGGAGCTCATCAACTCGATGCTGTTCACCCTCCATGCGCTCAACCAGAGCGTCCACGGGTGGCAGAAGTGGATGCAGAACCTCAGCTTCATGTCGAAGTTTTCGGTCAACGAACTCCAAGAGATGGAAGCGGGCCTCGTCTCGACCGTCCGTTCCTTTATCGAGTATGATCTCGATATCACCAAACGGCATGAACACAAGATTCCCCAGATCAGGCTCGGGACCAGGGAAAAGCAGGACGAACATGCTTCCACGGGCATGTATGTATAAGTTGGCTATCCGTAACGGTAAACAGTAACTTCCAAGGAGCGAGTTATCTCGATCGCGTAAATATACAAAGATAGCGCGCTCGCATACGCCAACTAGAAGTTACAAGTGAGCTAGTTTTACCGATTAGTTCAATCTGGACGCCATCAGGATCTCTAATAAATGCCAGCGTATACCCACTCTTACTCCACGGTGCAATAGTGGACGTTGCTTCACCTGCAAGGGCTTGCTCATAGTCTCTGTGAACATCGTCACACCAAAACGCTACATGGTCTAACTCTGAGCCTTCAACATACCTCTCGAAATATTTGGTCCCTGGCGGGTAGTAATTCAATTCCAATTCGTGTTCGGGATCTGGGCTTTTCAACTGAACGAATATGCCACCAGCCTTCATTGTGTCACGATGATTCTCTTTCATTCCCATCGTTGTTGTGTAAACCTCAACAGAACGCTTCACATTTGTGACTCGAATACCCGTATATCTAAACTTCATTTATCGCTCACTTTGAAAGCACGTGATCTAACTCTTCTATGGTTAGCACACTAGCTATAAAGCTAGTTCGATCATTGAGGAACAGATTGCAGGCATATGTATTCAAGGGTTTTAGCGCGCGCGTACGTCTTCAGGCACAAACGGAGCTAGCTAGCTTCTGGATGGATGAAGGATGAGCGAACAATGTTCGAATGGTGGTGACCACATCTTGATTCGTTGTGATACCTATTCATTTTGCTTATCATGTGGGGCTATCTGTTCCATCGAGGACTATAGAGAATGCCAAAAGAAATTGATGTATTTCGTCGAGCGAGAGTGAAGAAAGAGGATGACGCATGAGAAATACACGTAGGGTATAAAACGCGTGCGCGCGGATCAATCTGAAATAGCTAGCTAAGTCGAGTTTGATTTAAGGTCGATTTGGTCGCTGATTCGTTGGCTTAAGTGTGCTGTGTCTAATCCCAGCTTCCCGGACTTCAATATCCTGTGTTTAATGGCTCTGATGGGTTTGATTGGTGTCTGTCCTAGGGTGTTCGCGTGGATGTGATATCCCATTCCATCGCGGTATGTTGATTGGAGTCGGTCATCCATGAGCTGCTTCCCTCTAGGAGTAATCTTGTACCGCCCCCACGTCAACTCCTCTTCGAGAGTGGTAAGCTCATAGATATCTCTTACAAAGATCCAGTTCGCGGATTCCGCCATCCGTTCAACATATTGTTGGATCTCTTGATAGTAGCGTTCACAATTCTGAAATTGATACACGAAATGGAGGGTTTCCGCTACCGGTACTTGGTACTGTAAGCGGACTCGAGGCTTAAGAAAGACGGTTGCGGATTCGAGAGGCATCATTGAACTGATAGGTGACCTCACTGGTCATCTCCTGAGCCTGAGGATAGTATCAAACTCGTGCGGGGGTACATGAAGACCTATTATCCCTTCATGAGGTGATAATATCAACTTTCGGAATTCTAGATCCATAGCTAACTATCATATTGGACCTGATCCAGCTTGTCAACTTGTTTTCCGAGTTCTTGATGAAACATATTCCGGGGTTGAGGACCGAGGGAAAGGTGTCCGTGGTGAAAGCCTTCTAAGAAATCATCATCGCCATCGTCCTCATCATGGTGACTACGGCGATTTACCCGTTCACGCTGCTGGTGTCCGAACACGCGTGCATAGCTTAAACACTTAATCCAATTACCTTATAAGCCATTATGTGTATAATATATTATGTGTATAAGCTAGTTAGATAACTGGCTTTCTCAATAAAAATGGAGATAACTCAAATGACACAAGCTCAATTCACACAAATAAATGGTCAACCCGTAATGATCTTACGGGAAGGCACGAGTCGCTCGAGAGGACGCGACGCGCAACGATCCAACATCACTGCAGCCAAAGTCATTGCGGAAACCGTGAAGTCATCATTAGGCCCCAAAGGCATGGATAAAATGCTTGTTGATGGGTTAGGAGATATCACAATCACCAGTGACGGGGCTACAATTCTCAAAGAAATGGACGTTCAACACCCCGCCGCAAAAATGATGGTCGAAGTATCCAAGACCACCGATGACGAAGTGGGCGATGGCACGACTTCCGTCGTCGTGCTATCGGGAAAACTCCTCGAAAAAGCGGAAACCCTCATCAATAGCAACATTCACCCCACCATCATCGTTGACGGGTATCGCGCGGCCGCAGCGCACGCGTTGACCGTCTATACCGACATCGCGATCACGGTATCACCTACCGATACCGTCATGCTGAAAAAAGCGGCGATGACCTCGATGGGCAGCAAACTCGTCGCGGATTATCGCGACTTCTTATCGGATATCGCTGTTGACGCAGTGCTCCACATTGCTCAGCAAGTTGATGGCGAATACACGATCGACCTCGACGACATCAAAATGGATAAAAAAGCCGGCGAATCCCTCCTAGGAACCCAGCTCATCGAAGGCATAGCGATCGACAAAGAAATTGTCCATTCAGGTATGCCGAAACGCATCGATGACGCGAACATCGCGTTAATCAATTCCCCACTTGAAAATGAAAAAACTGAATTCACCGCGAAAATCAGCATCGAACGCCCCGAAGAAATGCAAGCCTTTCTAGATCAAGAAGAACACATGTTACGAGAAATGGTAGCAAAAATTACCACTGCGAGCGCTAATGTCCTGATCTGTCAAAAAGGCATTGATGACGTAGCCCAACACTTCCTCGCGAAAGCAGGCATCATCGCCATTCGCCGCTGCACCCAATCAAACATGGAAAAATTAGCCAAAGCAACCGGCGCCAAAATCATCGCCAACCTCAACAATCTCACCGCTACAGATCTCGGGTACGCACAACTCGTAGAAGAACGCAAAATCGGTGACGATAAATGGGTCTTCGTCGAAGGCTGTAAAAACCCGAAAGCGGTCACCATTCTCATCCGAGGCGGCACCGAAAAAGTGATCGATGAAGCCGACCGTTCGCTGCATGATGCCCTCTGCGTCGTTCGAGACATCGTCTTAAACCCCCAAGTCGTCGCTGGAGGTGGCGCGCCCGAAATGGAAGTGGCCGCACAAACGCGAAAATGGGCGGAATCGCTCTCTGGCAAAGAACAACTCGCTGCCATCGCGTTCGCGGATGCCCTCGAAGTCATACCCACGACCTTAGCGGAAAACGCGGGGCTCGATCCGATCGATATCCTCGTCGAGTTGCGGTCACGCCACGAGAAAGGGGATATCTGGACAGGTGTCGACGTCTTTAGCGGTGAAGTCAACGATATGACGGAACTCGATGTCTATGAACCCCTCGTCGTGAAAGAACAAATCATCACGTCTGCGAGCGAAGCCGCTGTAATGATCCTCCGCATCGACGACGTGATTGCAGCTGGAAAATCTGGAATGCCATCACCGCCTCCAGGCGGCGCTGGCGGCATGGGCGGACCTAGCGATATGGATTTCGACTAGCCTTCCCCTCCGTCCTTTTTCTCTTTTTGAGGTTACCTAATACTCTTCGCTCATATTAACTAGTTAGCGTACTATACGATGGATAATATTCCAGTTAGTGACATATTTCTTATCGCATTTATAACACGTATACAATTGTTCGTTATCAAGAAGTCTAAACTGTACATTAGGAATGAACCCATAAGTACCCTGATACTGATGAAAATAACATTCTTTGCAGATACTAACGTTATCTGTATCAGTCATTCTGTCATCGCCTGTGCTACTTGTTCAAGAGACGGTTCTATATCTACTTCGAGATAAGCTAGCGTATGTGTCATTAATTCTATAAGATCGTGTACGCGCGCGCTAACCATCTGAATTATAATCGCTTAAACACTTAAAACTATAACCTTATAAGCAGATATGCCTATAATATATTAAGTGTATAAACAAACAAAAGGTGAATGGGCAAATGACAACACACACAACAGCAACACGCGCGCGTGTATACAATATTCAGAATAATCCAGATTATGAGAGGAATATATAATGGCGCTTCAAACACCTGGAGGATTAGCCGGTCAACCTATTTTGATCCTCAGAGAAGGGTCCACACAGAGTCGAGGGAAACAAGCCCAGGCACGTAATATCCAGGCTGCACAGATCATCGCGGAAGTGGTGAAAGCCACGCTCGGCCCTCAAGGCTTAGATAAACTGCTGGTGGACACGATGGGCGACTTGACGATCACGAATGATGGATACGAGATCCTGAAAGCGATTGACGTCGAACATCCAGCGGCGAAGATGATTGTGGAAATCGCGGAAACCCAAGATGCCGAGGTCGGGGATGGTACAACCACAGCCGTCCTCTTAGCGGGGGAATTGCTCAAAAACGCCCAAGCCTTGCTTGACAAAAACGTCCACGCCACGACCATTGTGGGAGGTTACCGGAAAGCCGCGGCCAAAGCCCTCGAGATTCTGGATGCAGTTGCTGTTACCGTGAACCTCACTGACCGAGCTACGATAAAAAAGATCGCGTTGACTTCCATGCAAGGGAAAGTCATTGACCTTGCGAGCGACCACTTTGCCAATATTGCCATCGACGCGGTGAAGCAGATCACAGACACCATCGATGGAAAATCGCGAGCAGACAAAGACGACATCCAAGTCGTGAAGAAAACGGGAAAGAGTCTCCTGGACACCAAGTTAATCCAAGGCATCATACTCGATAAAGAAATCGTACAAGCTGATATGCCAAAGCGAATTGAGAATGCCTCCATCGCCCTTTTGGATGTTGCCCTCGAAATCGAGAAAACGGAGATGGATGCGGAGATTCGAATTCGCGATCCCCTTAATATGAAGGCCTTCTTGGATGAAGAAGCCCGAATGCTCGATACATTAGTCGCTAAAATCCTGGCGACCGGCGCAAACGTCGTGCTCTGTCAAAAAGGCATCGATGACCTCGCGCAATATCACCTTACAAAGAACGGAGCGGTTGCCGTCCGACGGATCAAGACGTCAGATATGGAAAAACTTGCCAAAGCCACCAGTGGCCGCATTGTCTCCAATATAGATGATCTCACCGCGGAGGACCTCGGTGCCGCCAAGCTGGTGGAAGAACGGAAGATCGGCGAAGACAAACTCGTTTTTGTCGAAGGATGCCAGAACCCCAAGGCAGTCGCCGTCCTCCTTCGAGCTGGCCTAGAGCGCGTCGTCGATGAAGCTGAACGAGCCCTCATCGATGCGATATCCGTTGTTATCGATATCGTGAAGACCAATCAAATGGTCGCCGGCGGGGGATCGATCGAAGCCGAACTTGCCAAGCAGATTCGCGACTACGCCGTCACCGTGGGTGGACGAGAACAATTAGCGATCGAAGCCTTCGCAGACGCTCTAGACATCATCCCCACAACCTTAGCCGAAAACGCGGGATTTGATATCATCGATATCCTTGTTGCCATCCGAGCAGCCCATGAACTGCCTACCGGCCTCTGGCATGGCGTCAACGTCGCAACAGGCAAGGTCGAGGACATGATGAAGAACGAAGTGCTGGAACCTCTCGTCGTCAAGCAACAAGCCATC
>JAOZHK010000177.1 GCA_026014905.1 Candidatus Bathyarchaeota archaeon | reverse complement strand
TAGAACTAGTATCATTTTTATTATTCAACGTCCAGACGTTACCATTATTACTACCAATGATAAGACTGACCCTGAATTTGGCGCGAGTTTACGCGAAGCAGATTATAAAGGCGTTGAAATATTTGCGTACTCTACGAAGTATGACGATGATGAAGTCATTTTAGGTTGTCCTGTTTTAGTACAATTAGGTAGTTAGTTATTGTTTAAGATCGTTTTAGCTATGTGTTGTCCGAAGGTTGAACATTTCACGGGGGGAACGTTTGGAGGTGCGAGATCGAAAGTAAGATAGTTATAATCTTGAAGAATTGTAGTTACAGCATCTTCAATAATCTTACCACCTTGTTCAAAGCCTAACCAATCAAGCATCATTTTGGCTGAGAGAATGGTCGCAATTGGATTGACCATGTCTTTACCAGCAAATTGTGGCGCAGAACCATGAATAGGTTCAAACATTGCGTAAGTCTCACCAATATTCGCACCGGGGACGACACCCAATCCTCCGACAGTTTGGGCGGCTTCATCGGATAGAATATCGCCAAAGAGATTAGTCGTTACTACTACATCGAAATCAGCGGGATTTCTGATGAGCCACATCGCCATCGCATCGACTCGGGCTTCGGTCACGGACACCTCAGGATATTCTTTACTGTATTTGTGGACTGCTTCTTTGAAGATGTTCTCAGTTACTTTAAGGATGTTTCCTTTATGAACGTATGTTAATTTCCGGTTTCGGTTGCGAGCTAGCTTAAAAGCATATTCAACGATTCGTTCACACTTAGGTTTAGATATCACTCGAATGGCAACAGCTGCATCGGGGTTCAGTTGAAACTCGATTCCTGAGTAAAGCCCCTCCGTATTCTCTCTAACGATGACCATATCGGTTAAAGGATCTATTGCCGGGACGTTTGGTCGCGCTTTAATAGGGCGAATGTTAGCGTATAAGTCAAAGAGAGAGCGGATTTGGATTACGGCACTTTTCGGAGAATCTGGTGCTTCAGGAGTAGTAACAGGACCTTTAAGACAGCATGCAGAGTCTTTTAGTTGCTGAATCGTATGTTGGGGAAGACTGGAGCCATATTTTGCTATTGCAGAGAGCCCGGCTTCAGCATAAACATAGTTCAACTGGATCTGGGGGTTGACTTCTTGCACCGCATCAAGCACATTTAGGGTCGCTGCGATGACTTCAGGCCCAATCCCATCACCAGGAACTACCGCAATTGTAATCTCTTTGCTGGGAATCAATGAAGCGCCCTCAAGATTGGAGATTTTTTATCTTTCATTATTTTATTCTCGATTGGTTAACATATCTAGCTATTCGTGTGCTTACGCCGTCGTTGAGCGATACGTATTGCTGAATAGATATCTTTTGAAGTACGGTTATAAGACGAATATCGTCGATAATTTTTTGTAGTACCATGTTCGTCAACGATCTCGATATTTATTTCCGCATCTAGTTGAGTTTGAAGCAGCCGTCTTAATTCAATTGATAGCAAGGGATTACCGTTACCAATTTTAATTAGAGTCTGTTCCACACCAAAGTTTAATACGAATGATTGAATGGCTGCTACAACCTCCTTCATATCTGAAATAAGCTTGGTCTCAAGCAGAGTGCCATCACCTAATATTGCCAGGCCAAATTGATGCCCCGGGTCGACTCCTATTACAACTTGAGAATATTCGTTTTTTCCTTGAACGCGCTGGATAATGGTAGTAATAAATCTATTAGGGTCTTCACTAGAGAAAATAAAGGTGTTAGGATGAGTAACATATTGGCTTTCGGTCTCTGTCGTTATTACTGCTTTTACGTGTCGTGGGATTACGTCTTTAGGCGTTAAACTGTAGTAAGTAATTTTTTTTCGTTTCAAGGCCGATGTTAACTGATAATAAGCCTTTCCCGAGTACGTGACAATAGCAATTTCTTTTGATGACAAAATCTTATGTTCCTAATGAGTGCTTAGTCTTCAGTAACAGGGCGATCGTTTCGTTCAATCTATCTCGAGCTTTTGATAAGGTCGAATTAGTTACGTGAACCCACTTCTTCGATCGCGCTAGCGAGATATTGCGTTTCTGAAGCATACGTTTAGTTTCATCTGGAGCTGGACCTCCTAGAACATTATGTCGAGTAATGAACGTGGATGGGTCTAAGGCATTTCGAATTTCATCTGCTTTAATACTAATTTTGTCTATGAATGGGTTATAATTTCGAAAATTTTGAAGAACTTCTTCAGTGAATTCAGAGATACTGATGTCTTTTTCAATTAGATATTTAATAAGTGCCCCAACGATCTTGTGAGCCTGTCGGAACGGAACATCATGGTTTCTCACTAGAATGTTTGCCAATTCTGTTGCAGTGGCATAAGATGACTGTACAATAGTTAAAGAGGGTTTTACGTACAGTTGAGTAACAATCTCGCTTAACATTGAAAGAGAGTCTAGTAAAAGTTGAAGCGAATCCCAAAGTTTTGGTGTTATCTCTTGATGATCAAGATTATAACTTGATGGAAGAGATTTCAATGTTGTAGCAACGCTCACAAAGTTTCCTAAAATCATACTCGTTCTTGATCGGATGACTTCAAGGACATCTGGATTCTTTTTTTGTGGCATAATGCTACTTGTTGAAGTAAAAGCATCGGGTAACTCGAGAATGTTAAAGTTAAAGGAGCTCCAAAGAATCAGATCTTCGACAAATCGACTAAGGTCATTAGCGAGAATGGTGAGTGCCGATAATGATTCTAAAATGAAATCGCGAGATCCGACAGCATCTAAAGAATTTTCCACGATCTCGGGAAATCCAAGTAACGTTGCAACTCGTTGCCGATTGATTGGAAAGCTGGTTGTCGCTAAAGCACCAGCTCCCATCGGGCAGAGATCAATTCTAGAGTATAGATCTCGTATTCGTTGAACATTTCGTTCGAGCACATCGGAGCAAGCAAGAAGGTAATGGGCGTATGTTATCGGTTGGGCAGGTTGAAGATGGGTGTAACCAGGAATAATCGTTGTATGATGACTTTTACTTTTTGTCAAGAAAATCTCTTGTAATGTGAGAATGCCATCCGTCGTGTGTATTAGTTCTTGGCGAAGCTTCATGCGTATAGCTGTTGCCACTTGATCGTTTCGACTTTTAGCAATGTGCAGATTTCCTCCGATCTGTTCATCGGTAGCAGCGATGATTTGCTCCTCCACATACAAATGTAAATCTTCTATAACATGAACAGTCGGAAGCTTGACTGTAAGTAAGGCTTGTAGAAGAGCGCCTCCATCCGATTTTGTGATGATTTCTTGTTCAATAAGCATTATGATATGCGCTTGGTTGATTTGGAGGATTGAAGGAAACAACAATTTATCGTTTTCAGTAGAAGAAGTAAATTTAATGACATCATTCCGAGCAGATGATAATCGTCCACCTCTTAGTAGATCAGACATAGTTTTTCTCTCCAAGTTAACGCAAAGTATGGGTATTCCTTAGCAATTTTTTTGCAATCATTTTTCAAAATCATGAAGTATAAAGTGATACTAAGTTAAAAGGAAAAAGAGTTCGAGATACTTTACGATTGGTGTAAGCGGATAATGCACGCGAGATGTTACTTAATTATTCGCCCCAATCTTCTTTTTCTATCGATATCCTTTCTAATTCGATTTTATCGCCATCGACGGATATCACTTCAAGATCAAGACCACAGTCTGGACAGCTAACTATCTCACCGAGTACTGCATCGTCAGGGACATCAATCTCAGCAGCACAGTCTGGACACAGAATATCAGACATTTCCATCACTTTCGCAGATTACATCTCCATACAGTTTAACTATTTTAAGAGTTTTGCTAATAAAAAACTATATAATTCTTTCTATTCATTAATAGGAATTCTCATTCGCGGGTGAGCATTGAGGTATAACAATATTGAGTATTGCAATCTTGTACGAGGCGGCTGGAACAGATGAATTAGGAATTCGAATGACCGCCCAAGAACAAGGAATTGATTTAGTATACATTCCTTTTCGAAAAATTGCTGTATCTATCGGGAATGACGGATACAATTTTAAAAGCAAAGGAAAAGATTTTTTTGATGTAATTGAAAATGTCAACTCTGTATTAAATCGGACCCAGAGTAAAAACCGAAGGTTATACTCCGCTAGCCTCCTCGAAGCCTTAGGAAAATACGTTGTCAATCCATTATCGGTTGAATATTTATGCTTCAGTAAATTCAGAACCCTAGTCGAGTTTTGGAAAAGAGGAATTAGAATACCCAAAACAGTTTATGTTCCTTGTGACTCAATGGATACCTCAATCAAAGGCCTTACTATTCATAACGAAGAAGCTATCGGACAACTCATCCAATCAAATCTGAGCACGAAAAACATCGTTATTAAACCTGATGGAGGAACCCAAGGAAAAGGAATACGGTTGGCAAAAGACAATGATTCGCTGCTGGAAATATTACGTACCACACACCCATCAATCATCAATCCCATTGGTTTTGTAGCTCAAGAATTTGTCGACAAATGGTTTTACGATCTTAGAATTATTGTGTATAAAGTAAGAGGAAAACCCCCTTATTGTTATCCACGTGCATTAGCAAGAGCCGGGTTCAAAGATTTTCGAACAAATACATATCTGGGGAACATGGTGTTTGGCGTTGACCTCCCAGCAGAAGTAAGAGAAGCCTCAATTAAAGGCGCAAATGCTATTGGAGGCGAAGATGAAGCATGGGTATTAGCGATGGATGGCATGTTCAACATTGGCCAAGATCGAGTCATTGACGATGAATATGTCAAAACGGAACTGGAAAAACTCTTACCTTCTTTCAATATTGTGAAGAAAGTAAAAAGTGACCGATTAAAAAATCGAAATTTCCCCAAATGGAACGCCATGTTAGAAAACGCATACCGAGATTATATGAATACTACGCCGTACGAGAAAGTAAAAGATGTAATCAGCGAAAGTATGGAAAGATGCAAAAAGAGCGTCCTTTTTCACGAAGCTAACTCTTGCGCAGAGTTTTGGGAGCAGACACGAATAATCGCGGGTATAAATGTTGCAATCCCTCTGTTAGAATGCGCTCAAAGTGTTGATGCATGGAGCTATTACCAGAGAATAAAAGGTTATTAAACCCGATTAATTGCATTTAGATGTGAGAAAGTCCGGAGGTAATAGTCCTGAATGTTGGTATTGTCGGGGGTACAGGTTACGTTGGTGGAGAACTCTCACGCCTCCTCATCAACCATCCCAAAGTAACACTCTCAGCCATTACGTCAAGGAGACAAATGGGTGAATATGTTTACCGAGTTCACCCCAACTTGAGACAAAGAACGCAACTGAAATTCACTACTCCCGATCTTCAAAATCTTTCGAAGACTTGTGATATAATTTTCATAGCTACACCCCACGGAGAAGCAGTGGATCTTGTGCCACGCTTTCTTGAGACAGGAATGAAAGTAATCGATCTCAGTGCCAATTATCGATTACATAATCCAGCAGACTACGAACGCTGGTACAACTGGAAACACAAATACCCAGACCTTCTGCAGGAAGCCGTTTATGGATTGCCTGAACTCCATCGAAACGATATTCAGCAAGCACGATTAATTGCCTGTCCAGGCTGTATGCCAACAGCCACCATCTTGGGATTAGCCCCTTTGATCAAAGAATCTTTGATAGAGGAACAGCGTATCGTTGTTGATGTTAAAATAGGGTCATCAGGAGGCGGTGCCACACCAACACCCGCATCCCACCATCCTGAGCGATTTGGAGGCATTAGAGCATACCACGTTGAAGGGCATCGTCATATTCCTGAAATCGAGCAAGAACTAAATGCCTTGACTTCGACTCAACTCTTTATTTCATTTACGGCACATGCAGTTAATATGGTTCGAGGAATATTAGCAACAATTCATTGCTTCCCAAAGAAACCAGTCTCAATTCCTCAAATATGGAGGATCTATCGTCCTTTCTATAAGAATGAACCATTTGTGAGACTGGTCCGCGACATGAAGAGCTTATACCGATTCCCGAATCCCAATATAATAATAGGCTCCAATTACTGTGACCTTGGCTTCGAGATAGATAACCACTTCAACCATTTAATCATATTCTCAGCGATTGATAACATGGTTAAAGGAGGAGCGGGGCAAGGCGTACAATGCCTGAACATTATTCTCGGTCTGGATGAGCAGACAGGGCTTGAATACACGGGATTTCATCCTATGTGATAATAATGATGATTGTAGCTAAGACAGGCGGACGCGTCATTGAACATGGAATACCACAGAATCTTATCAAAGACATCGCTCAGATTACGTCAACCCACTCATTGGTTTTTGTTCATGGCGGTGGCGTCGAAGTAACAGAAATCGCGAAGAAAATGGGGAAACCTCAACAATTTGTTGTGTCTCCAAAAGGATTTCGAAGCCGATATACCGATAAAGATACCGCTGATATTTATAAAATGGTGATGGTTGGAAAACTTAATTCCGACATTGTTATTCAATTAGAAAGGCATGGCATCTCAGCTGTTGGTCTCTCAGGCCTTGACGGACGACTTCTCCAAGCTGTCCGAAAAAAACGATTAATTATCCTCGATGAACGCGGGCGACGGCGAGTCATTGATGGCGGATATACTGGGCAAATAACTGAAGTAAATACTACACTCCTCCAACTGCTCAATAAGCACTATATTCCTGTAATCGCCCCAGTGGCTTTGAGTGAAGAATTCGAACCTCTAAATGTTGATGGGGATAGAAGCGCCGCGAATATTGCAGGCGCGTTAAAAGCTGACCGCCTAGTTTTACTTACTGACGTTGATGGACTAATAGTCGAGGAAGCATTGGTTTCAGAGTTGACAACCTTTGAAGCCAAAGCACTTCTACCTAAAATTGGACCAGGCATGATTACAAAAGTCTATGCCGCATTAGAAGCGATTGAGAAAGGCGTTGAAGAAGTAATTATTAGTTCGGGGTTCCATAATAAACCTATTTCATCCGCAATTAATCATGAACATGGAACAGTGATTCGAAATGTCTGAAAACACCATTATCAATATCGAAAATAGCGTCCTTGCTGATATTTACTTTAAAAGACCAATAGTGATTACTAAAGGGAAGGGAGCCACTCTCTGGGACGTCAATGGACAAGAATATATTGATTGTATGAGCGCCTATGGCGTTTGTATTGTCGGTCATTGCCATCCAAAAGTAGTGGCAGCAATTCAAGATCAAGCAGCCACCCTTATATCGTGTCATAATTCACTTTATAATGACGCCAGGGCTCGTTTTCTCCAAAAATTGAGTGATGCAATCCCAAATGAGTTAACACGGGTTTTCTTATCAAATAGTGGCACAGAGGCAGTTGAAGCTGCCCTTAAAATTGCTCGGAAGCATACGGAAAAACCCGAAATTATCGCGTTTATGGGGGGCTATCACGGAAAAACTTTTGGTTCACTATCTGCGACATGGAACAAAAAATATCGGATGCCATTTGAGCCGTTGGTACCTCATTTTAAACACGTTCCATTTGGACGACTCGAACGTGTTGAAAAAGCGATAACACAAGATACCGCAGCCATCCTCGTGGAACCAATTCAAGGCGAAGGAGGCGTCAAAATTCCACCTCCTTCATTTCTCAGTGACCTCCGGAGAATATGTAATGAAAAAAACATCTTACTCATCTGTGACGAAGTGCAAACAGGATTTGGACGAACTGGAACCCTCTTGGCCAGTGAGCAATTTAATATCGTTCCCGATATTTTGTGCCTCGCAAAGGCTGTGGGTGGAGGCGTTCCGATAGGAGTGACAATTGCTAAGGAAAACGTCATGTCCTCCCTGAAAATCGGAGATCATTCCAGCACTTTTGGTGGAAATCCATTAGCGTCAGCAGCTGCTGAAGCAACCCTTGATGTCATTATCAACGAGAAGCTTCCACAACGTGCAGTCAAACTTGGAAGCTATTTCATAGGAAAATTACAAGAACTCAATCAGAAATATCAAATAATCCGAGAAGTGCGGGGAATGGGATTAATGATTGGGATGCAATTTCGATTTGAAGTACTAAACATCATTTTACGATTACTCGACCACGGAATCATTGTCTTAGATGCTGGACGAAATGTGCTCCGCTTTTTACCTCCACTAGTCATTTCCAAAGACCAGATCGATCAAGTTCTTGAGGTCTTAGATTTTGTCATTGCTGAAGAAGAAAGTACGAGAATACGCCGTTAACCTCTTAATGCGAATGCTCAAAACATATTCCCCTACTGGTCGAGAAGCGCCCCTGTCTCAACTTCTCATAAATGAACTCCAACATCAAGGTTTTAATGCCTACATCGACGAAGTGGGAAACGCGATTGGAGAGCATGGATCTGGCGAACTCACCGTTTTACTATGTGGCCATATGGACACAGTTCCCGGCAGACTCCCGATTAAAATCCAAGATGGAATAATTTATGGACGAGGGGCAGTTGACGCTAAAGCGCCATTAGCTGCTCTCATAGTCGCTGCATCACTTCTGAAAAACCGAGCTCCTTTTCGACTTATAGTAGCAGGAGTTATTGAAGAAGAAGGAGAAAGTCTTGGCATTAAACACCTCATAGACAGAAATGTGACCGCAGACTACACAATATTTGGTGAACCGAGCGGAGTTGGAAGCATCAATATAGCTTATAAAGGAAGTTTACATCTTAAACTGAACATCAGAACTCAACCAGGTCACTCATCTGCCCCATGGCTACATCACAATGCTGTCGAAGATGCATTTACTATCTATCGACAGATCAAGGAAATGACCTTAGAATATAAAAACGAGAAGAGTTGGTTTTACTCATTAACTTCCTCACTTACCCAAATTAAAGGAGGAAGCGAGTTTTCTACCATACCCTCAAGATGTACTATGCATATTAACATGCGAATCCCTCCAAGCATATCCCTTTCTATAGTTATCACTAAAGTTAAACACATCATACAGAAGTATGAAACCGATGGAAAGGTCATGGTAAACATGGAAGTTATTGATTCCTGTCCCTCCTACGAAGCTGATAAAAACTCGCTTCTCGTCCGCTCAATCGCATATGGAATCCGACAAGTAACTAAGAATCAAGCAGTCCTTGTTAGACGCACTGGGAGTGGCGATATGAATCTATTCGGGTCTGCTAGAATAACTCCAATTATCACTTACGGTCCTGGAGACTCGCATCTGGATCACACTTCGAAGGAACAAATATCTATAAAGGATTATATTGACAGTATCCAAATTCTCATTACCGGTTTACTGAAACTCCCTGAAATGCACGATCGGATGCAAACGCGAGAAACCAGTTAGCCACTCACACATTTATGCTCAGCACCTACAAGCCAAATATTAACTCTAACCTGACATCTTGATAGAAGAATTCAGAGCACAAGGAGAAGTAATTTGAAGGCTCGTAACGACGAATGGTTGTCCACTGCATGTACAGATCTCGATGAAATATTAGGTGGAGGTATTCGTCGAGGAGAAGTAACCTTAATTTACGGTGCTGCAAAGACAGGAAAAACCACGATTGCACTTCAATGTTCTGTGGCTGCCACGAAACAGCAGATAAAAACAATCTACCTCGACTGCCAGAACAGTTTCTCCACAGAACGCTTCACTCAAATAGCTTCATCGGATTTGCAATCTATATCTTCACTAATTTACGTCTTTAAATTACATTCCTTTGACAAACAAACCCGTCTGATTGAGAATCTTGACAAATATCTCTCAGACAAGACAGAGTTAATCATCGTCGATACCATTACATCATTATATCGACTTGAACTTCAAACTACCGCGCGTATCTTTCAAGCAAACCGAATCCTAAATCGACAATTAGCATACTTGAATCATATTGCTAAAACCAGAAAAGCTGCAGTTTTGATAACAAGTCAAGTTCATGACATAGTCCATGAAGAGCCAGCGTTAATCGAACCCGTCGCTATGCGTGTATTAAAGTATTGGGCTCAGAATATCTTGAAAATCACTGTAGGTGACACAACTCATACTCGGCGAATATTACTTGAAAAATCACCAAGAAATACTCTACCACAAAAAAGGGCAGAATGTCTAATAGAATTAAAAATGTTGGGTATGGGACGCGATCTTTAAATGCCCTTCAGAGTCAATAAAATTTCGCTACCCAGAAAAGCGGCAATTAACAAAGCTAGCCCGATTAAGAGAAACATTCTAGCTTCTCGAGGTCGATAGGCATACCGAGTGCTACGATAAGCTAAATATCCACCAGCAATGCCCATTATTAAAAACAATATAAAAATGATGCTTTCATTTAGTAGCTGCTCTGTTAATCCAGGATAATAAAAGATTGGATTTCCTGGTGTTGGTAGGACGGCTAGAGGCGTTTCCATAACATCATAGACTCCGCCTCCTAAAATGAAGATTGTCAAGGTCAGTGTAAATAAAGTTATGAGAGAGAGTGATGGTCTAGAAAAAGTAATTCGCATGTTACGTAGTCGATTGATACGTTTACTGATCTTAGACAAGGCTTACTAATCATGACAGTAAATCACTGTTTTTTAAGCTTTTCTTACGAAACTTGTGTGAATGAGGCTACAAGAATTTAAATTCAAATACAAATTATCAGATAGTATCATCGCGTGCATAGAGAGAGGGTACGAGACATGCTTCAAGAGAGATCAGCAGGCGTCATAATCGTCACAGTCAACACGACCCGAATACGCTACTTACTTCTTCATTATGGTCGGGGGCATTGGGGGTTTCCTAAAGGCAACATCGAAGCGGAAGAGAGTGTCGTTCAAGCTGCAATACGTGAAACTGAGGAGGAAACAGGATTAATTAACCTTACTTTGATTAACGGATTTAGGGAAAAGATCGAATACCATTATCGACGGAATCAGAAGCTGGTTCATAAAGAAGTCGTTTATTTTCTTGCGGAAACCACAGCAAAAGAAGACACTGTGCTTCTATCCTATGAACACAGCGGGTTCAAATGGGTAGAATTCAACGAAGCTCTTAAATTACTAACATATGAAAATGATCGTCACATTCTCCAAAAAGCTCACCGTATTTACTCTCATTTGAAAGGACGTAATTTATCCAAATAACGTGTGTGGGACTCAATATTCGTTAAAGCTTGTGATATGTGCCTGGACGAAAGTATTAAAACAAAAGGTCTTCCTCCATAAACCGATGATGAGTTTACCGTAATGACGCGCCCATTATGTTGAATGCATGGTCCATCAGGGACTATCCGAGGGTCATGGGCACGAACTATCTTCGAAATACCTAAATGTCGACAGACAAGTTGCGAAATATCACGCCCAAACTTGACTCCAGCACCTCGAGGATTAGGATATTCTCCTTCAAAATTAACTGGATCACTCCAAAGAATATCTTCCACAACTTTCTGAGAGGGACAAACAAGATTTTGTTTGTTCATAATCTGACTTGAAACTCCTCCGTGGACAAATAAAACGTGATTAGGGATTAATACCGATAAATATAAACGCTGTAAAAACGGGAGAAGCACTCCCCGAAAATAACGCTCCCAACTCTGTTGTTGGGCTCTCACATCATCAATTAATGTGCACGGAGAAAATTTTGGCCTTCCATTATTGGTATAATCCTCATGATTACCCATTAAGGCTAGAACTTGCTTGGGATATTTATCTTGGAGATTCTTCACTCCTCTAATGACCTCAATACTCTTAGAACCTCGATCACTATAATCTCCTAAAAACAGTAATATATCACGGGTGGAATTGAACATCGCTTCCACTTGAGTAAAGCTGAAATAATCACCGTGAAGATCTCCAATAACAATTATTCGATGGAACTGACTTAATATAGGCGAATCCAGAATGAAGAGTGGGCTTTGGTTTCGAATCAACATTTCACACCCTGATTCGTTTTAGGACTCAGCATACTCGCGTGCAGCATCGCATTGATACTCTATTCAATTACAAGTAGAATCAATTCAACATATAAATTCAAGTTAAAAGTAATAACTTTCTGTGATAAGGAATTAATTGTGATTTTAATTTGTACTTCTCGAAGACCTACTAGTCGAATTCGACGTTTCTCCCATGATCTTAATCGGATACTAGCAAAAAGTGTCTATATCAATCGTGGTAAACTAAATATGACTGGCATCATAGAGAGTGCTAGAAACATTAATGCTGATAAAGTAATTCTCATCGAACGATGGAAAGGAGATGTGGGAAGGCTTCGATTTTATTACGTTTCTTCGAACACATTTACCGATACTCCTCCAGTACTCATAATCCGCAGTGTGAAAACGCAATCAGAACTAGGACGAAAAAAACGGGTTGGACAGAACATTGGGTTGGTAATTTCTAAGAATTTGGATAGTAAAAACGAGAAACTGCTTCATTTTTTAAGCCATTTTTTACAAATTCCACTTCACATAGAGGAAACGATTAAAACAGAGTATGCCACAGCAATTAGTCTTAGCTCGCTACCAGAAGGAGATCTTAGACTTACAGTTACATCGCCCCCGTTAATTAGCGAAGTGGGACCAAGAATCACTATTAGAAAAGTTGTGTGGTGAAATTCGGCTTGACAACAAACAAGCAGAAACGGACAATCGAAGTCTATTTCGAAGTCCCTACAACACACATAGCCAAAACCAT
>JAOZHK010000167.1 GCA_026014905.1 Candidatus Bathyarchaeota archaeon | reverse complement strand
CCCATCCGAGTAACTAATCCATACCAAGTTTCTTTAAAATAACGCGCATATGGCGTGTAATCTACTTCCAAAGTCACTTCATCGACACGTGGTAACGGATGTAAAAGAATCATATTGTTTTTAGCAGGACGAAGAGTCTCAGGACTGATCCGATATATGCCCTTGACTTTTTCATACTCTTCGGGATCGGGAAACCGTTCTTTTTGAATTCGAGTTACATATAACACATCGACTTTAGAGATAATGTCTTCCACGTTATCCCTTTCAACTACTTTCACCTGACTCGAAATATCATCAATGATCTCATGTCGCATACGTAATGAGTCAGGCGAGACCATATAGAGGGTAGTATCATACATCGCTAAAAGATATGCTAAAGAATGGACAGTACGTCCATATCTGAGATCACCAAGTAATCCAACGTGTAATCCATCAATAGCACCCAATTCTCGTTTCATTGTATATACATCTAATAATGCTTGGGTGGGATGTTCCCCACTTCCCGACCCACCATTTATGATAGGAACAACTGCTACTTCAGAGGCGAGGCGTGCTGCGCCCTCCAAAGGATGCCGTAAGACAATAGTATCTGCGTAATTTTCCATAACTCTGACGGTGTCAATCAGGCTTTCGCCTTTTTGGATCGAGCTCACTTGCGACTCAGGGATACTAATATACTGTCCTCCCAGTTTCAAGATCGCTGATTCAAAGCTCAATCGTGTCCGTGTGCTGGGTTCAAAAAAGATATTTGCTAAAACTTTGCCATCCAATATTTTAGCGCCGCCTTTAGCCAGAGGCTCCATTAGTCTCGCAGTAGCTAAAATATGTTCGACTTCATTCCGAGTAAAATCTCGAATAGAGACAATATCGCGATCCTTTAAACTCAACATCTTTCCCCTAATCTATTTATGTTTGATATTCGACTCCATCATCTTTAAGAAGTCTTCATTAAAATATATGTTTACATTCGCTATGATAAATAGGATGGTGAGAGCGTGGAGGAAGAACTTCGAGTAAAGAAGATCCGAGAGGGCACAGTTATTGACCATATCGCAGCTGGAAATGCATTAGCAGTTCTCAAAATCCTAGGCTTAACAGGATCTGGTGATAACGTGGTCAGCATTGTCATGAACGTGCCCAGTAAAAAATTAACCTATAAAGATATTGTAAAGATTGAAGGTCGAGAGCTCAATCCCTCAGAAGTTGATAAGATATCTTTGATCGCCCCCAAAGCCTCAATCAATATTATCCGTAATTATGCGGTTGTTGACAAGCAAAACACAAAGATGCCATCAGTGATTCGGGGAATCGTTCAATGTGCCAATCTCTCATGTATCTCAAATAGCAATGAACCCATGTCCCCCCTCTTTATCATCGAAAAGGAAGAACCTTTGAAATTACGCTGTCATTACTGCAATCGCGTAATGAATAAAACTGATATCATTGATCAGTTTTAGTTTTGTGCTGACTAACGAGCAGCCCAAGAATGTCTGATTATCTTTAGCTCGAATTTATTAAAAAAAGAGCTTAAAACCACGGTATCTATAATTGCTAAGAACCAGAACTTCATAAAAAACTGAAAGAACGAAAAACGTCATTGACTAGTGAAATTCACATGAATAAAGGATTTAGTAAGCAAAATACGAAAGACATGGTATTGATGATAGTCTTTGTCTTTGTGATGTTATTAGTATTAATCCTTGTTGATATTATACTAGATCCTAGCGATATCCCAATTCTTTGATCTAATCTACATCTTGGCATTATGTGACATGTCAACACTAAATTAACCAGCGCGCGTCAGCAAGGTATGAGACTATTCACGGGTGTGTTTTATCGCTGGCTAAGATTTAAAATTGCTTGAGCTAAATCGCCTTTTGTGTCAACTAATGCTTTCTTTGCTGCAGCTAAACTAACATTTGCTTGTTGAGATACTAGATGGATGTCCTCTTCAGGAATAATTAACTGTTTGACAGGTTGAGGAGTTGCGGCTTCCCGTTCCGACACGGAACCTCCCATAACTTGATAAATTCTTTGACCATGCATATGGGTTATATTAACCTCAGGATTATCAATAATCACTTCTTTTTTTGGTGTACGTATGATCACTTGCTGAACATTATCCAGTTCTTCAATGCGCATTCCCATCTGACTCATAAGTCGCTTTGCTTGGCGTGGGCTCATCTTTCGCATATTGTTTACGCCTCGTCGACACCTTGTCTTACTTTGACGGCAATCCCTCTTTTAAATGCTAAGATTTCCGGACCGGATAGAGTGGCTTTACCAACAGCCAGAAGAACATCATCTCGACTTGTCACGAGGACTTCATCACCCGCACGTATTCTTTCATCAGCATAAATCACATGCTTTGCGAAAACTGTTTTCCCTTTCTTTACGAAAGCCTCAATGTCGCTCTGAACAATGATTTTATGAACTTGACGTGGTAGGCTATGGAGACGTTTCGCCCCATGAATGGTTAACGAAAATAATCCATCAGTTGGCTTAAGTGTCGCTAATAATCTGTTGTTATGATAGATATGCCTGATCCGTCCTGTTCGTTTTGAAAATCGAAGTTCAACATCATTAGGAAACAGTTTGTCGCCGACTGATGTTTCAAATTGATAATTCGCGATATTACGAATCTTTAAGAGATGTCTTTTTCGCTGTTGCTCTGACATCGCATAAATTAGAAACCTTCAAGTATTAAGTCTTATTTATTATTCCACAGAGTTCTATCTAAAGGTCTTCTAAGATGGAATGCGAAGTCTGTGGTAAAGCTATTTATGGCCGTGCTGAGAAAGTCAGTCTTGATGGAGCCCGACTTTATGTATGTTCGAGTTGTGCAAACTTTACTCCATCTCATCGAACATATGAAACCGCGCACCAACCCATCCAACGAGCTCCCAGGAAACCTCGGCCAAGTACTCCGCGACCGCCTCGTCAAGAACTGATTCCAGACAATCTCGCACTTATCTCAAATTATGGTAAACGTATTCGGAAAGCACGAGAACAACAAGGATACACCCACGAAGAACTCAGTCGCAAAATTGGTGAACGAATCTCCCTTCTTCAAAAAGTCGAAATCGAAAAAATGATACCCGACCGCTTGTTAATCACTAAACTTGAACACACACTAAAGATCCGTCTTCAGGAAGTCGCAACAATGCAGCCAGGCGAGGTTCCTCGAAAAAAGCTAACTGATCTAACCCTCGGTGACATCGCTGTCCTACAAAAAAGCAAAGAGCAATAATTGAGGAGGAATCAGGATAGTCCGGGCGATCCTTGTCCAAAGACGTAAATATTATGAACAGTCGAATCTGGATGAATTAACAAATTTAGCGATCGCAGCGGGATATTCCGTTGTTGGCTGCCTTGAACAGATGAGAAGACCTGACGCGACTTTTCAGATTGGGCGAGGAAAAGCAGAAGAACTCGCTGAAATGGTCAAAAAACTCTCTGCTGAAAAAGTGATTTTTGAGAACGAGCTCCAACCTCGACAAACCTATAATTTAGCAAATATCACCAACGTCGAAATTATCGATCGGTTTCAATTAATCCTTGAAATCTTTGGGCAACGCGCCTCAACGCAAGAAGCTCAACTCCAAATCCAACTCGCGCGACTTCATCGTCAGCTCCCCCGAGCAAAAGAATCAGTCAGGTTAGCTCGATTAGGAGAACGACCCGGTTTTAGGGGATTAGGACAATATGAAGTCGATATCTATTTTGATGATATTCGTCGACAAATTGCGGGCAAAAAGAATGAATTAATTAAAGTCCAGGACCATCGACGCTTACATAGGAATCGACGATCAGCAGCGGGCTTTCCCATTATCTCCTTAGCCGGATACACTGATGCAGGAAAAACGACGCTCTTCAATGCACTCACAGGCGAAACCAAGTTGGTGGAATCCACTCTTTTTACCACACTTACAACAACAACGCGCGCAATCAAACTCGAAGGAGGGCGTGCTTTACTTACCGACACTGTAGGTTTTATTGATCGTCTCCCTGTCGCGTTAGTGGAAGCTTTTCATTCCACTTTAGAAGAGACGATCCTCGCAGACTTGATTATCTTAATGGTCGACCTACATGAGTCAGTCGAGGAAATCCGGCGAAAACTTACATGCAGTCAAGATACAATCACAGAGATAGGGGCTGGAGGAGTTCCGACAATCACAGCTCTTAATAAAATCGACTTACTCGAGGAGAACGAAATAACATCGCGGGTAATGGCCATCCAGGACCTCACTGTGGATCCAATTTTAATTTCAGCACAACAACATATTAATACAGATCAATTAAAGCAACACTTGGGCCGAGTACTCGACACCCTCTATCTCTTAACTCTACAGCTCCCGTTAAACGATGAATCTCTCTCATATCTATCAGAGCTCCATGAGAAAGTCACAATAGTACAAACAGAGTACAGAGACCGCACGATCGCTATCAAGTTGAAATGTTACTCTCATTATCTTGAAGAAATTGAAAATGCTATCAGTGAACATAAAGGGCAAGTAGTAACATGTGATCCTCTCAGACCACATTGAATTGCAGTTACTCTGTTTGAATAACTTTTTTCCCCCGTGCTTGGGGAATAATCTGGAACTGCGCACTATCATGGGTTTTCTCCAATTCGGTGCCTTCAAAGAGAAGATGGAGAAACACACTGAGAGCGCTGATTTCGGAATGAGGTTGTGACGTGATGGCTACATTCCAATCAGCGACGCGATAAATAGACCTCTTTACTTTTGCGCCGCCTATAACAATGACTTTTTCACGGGGAGAACACCGGATCTCTTCTATCACTTTTTGAACCGGGAGACCATACATAGTAAGATGAATGAGTTCTCTTCCAGCTTGTTTCCATGCCTTCAACTGCTTGCTTTCATCCTGGATATACTCTACTGTGAAATTGCCTCCCCATTTAGTCACGATCGCCTTAAATTGAGCCTCCATATTAGGATCCTGTTGCCCTGAATAAACAGCTTGTTCCGCACCAAAAGCTCGTGCGGCTAAAAAAATGTGCATAGTTACACGATCGTCTCGAACGAATCGGTGACCCAGCCGGAATATGATAGTTGCCAATGATTGAACACCGTTGACTTACAAAAATTTAAGTTGCTCCATCATCCTATATATACCTTCAAAAATAGTGAGACAAATAACGTGAGTCTTTTTATCGATGATGAGGTATTGCAAAAAATCGCACAGATCATTGGAGGCGAAGACGCCGTTTTAGTAGTAATGGCCTTAAAAGACCTTCAAAAAGCAACCGACGACCAGATCCTGAATCACATTTCAGAACAGACCGAAACAGAGATCAAGCTAAATGGTGTGCGAAAAATTCTTTTTAAACTTTACAACCATTCAATTGTACAATGCGATGGATTGCGGGATGAAAATACAGGATGGTTCATTTTTCGATGGCGGCTTCAACCAGATCAAGTGGAAGGCTTTATCAAAAATCAAAAGAAACGAATACTCAAAATATTACAAACACGTTTAGATTACGAAAAGCGATACGATTTCTACTATTGCAATACTCCTGAGTGTAAACGATATACGTTCGAAGATGCAATGGAATATATTTTTAAATGTCCAACGTGTGGAAGCCTGCTCGAACATTTTAACAACAGTACAATCATTGACGTATTAGCGACTAAGATTAAGCAATTGGAGAAGGAGCTCACCGATTAACCTCTTTTTAAGCTGGTACCCTTGTCCACATCCCCGTCCAAATCAAATGCCCTACAACTATTGAAAGATGCTAACTGTGCATCACACGTTCTTCGACATTGTCGTGCAGTTGCAACTGTCGCAGTACGCATAGCTCAAGAAATATCCAGGCAGGGATACGATGTTGACATTGACTTAGTCCAAGCCGGAGCGTTACTTCATGATATAGGGCGAGGGGTCACTCACAGCATAGACCATGGGATCACTGGTGTTACTATTGCTCAATCATTCGAACTGGCACCACCTCTCATCCGAATCATCGAACGCCATATTGGCTCCGGGATAACATCCACTGAGGCTCGACGACTTGAGTTACCTGTTAAAGACTATCTTCCTCAAAGTTTAGAAGAAAAAATCGTGACATATGCGGATAAATTAATTGAGGGAGCTCGTGAAGTGGGGTACGAAGAGGCATTTCACAAGTTTCAACAAGAATTAGGGGGGTTCTTAGGGTCAGCAGCGATTGCCCGCTTCCAACAACTCCACACGGAATTGTCTAGATTACGGGGTTCCTGTTGATTTTTGTATTAGCCACATTCTCATG
>JAOZHK010000158.1 GCA_026014905.1 Candidatus Bathyarchaeota archaeon | reverse complement strand
TTTCGGAGTTTATAAAATTGCGAGAATCCTCCAGTTAGATCGCGCTGCCATTGCCTTTCAGGCACCAGGTGTCAATCACTGTATATGGATGAATGAATTCCGCTATAAAGGCCGAGACGCCTATCCAATTCTTGATAACTGGATCACCACCCAGGCAGAAGATTATTGGAAATCGTGGGAAGACTCTCCAACCGAGGTCCAAATGTCACCAGCAGCAGTAAGTCTCTATAAAATGTTTGGCCTTTTTCCTATTGGCGATACACCGCGATTTGCTGGAGCGTGGTGGCATCATGTTGATCTTGCTACTAAGAAAAAGTGGTTCAATAAGTACGGTGGCTTCGATTCTGAAATAGGGTGGCAACACTATCTTACGCGCCTTGAGAAACGAATGAAGATCATGCAGCAGCTCGCCCAATCACATTCAAGTGTCCTTACGGCAGAATTTCCACCTGAACAGAGTGGCGAACAGCACATACCTATTATTGACGCCCTCACTAATGATCATGAAGGAACGTTTCAGGTTAATGTCATGAATAATGGGGCACTCCCGGGTTTCAGGAACGATCTTGTCGTTGAAGTACCGGGAATTGTCAATGGAGGCGGCGTCAAGGCGATTCAGGTCCAACCATTTCCGAAAGCGCTCATTCATCATATACAGCGCACACAAATAATCCCTATGGAACTCGGAGTCGAAGCTTGGACATCCGGAGACCGAAATATTCTTGTAAATAAAGTTCTGGCGGATCATCGAACTCAAAGCTACGAACAGGCACAGAATATGATCGACGCGATATTCTCACTTCCCTTCAATGCAGATCTGCAAGCCCATTTCAAATAGAAAATCTGAGTCAGTCAATTTACTCTGCGCACAGATACGGGAAGAAGCTGTGAACCAAAGCGCGCGCTTATGCAGGCATTCATCACGAAGCGAGCACAGAACTTATATCCTTCAATAAATAATCAACTAATCAGCCGATCGTAGGGTCTATAATGAGAAAAAAAACGTATAAAGTTGACCTAACCACGATTGAAGGTGGCGGTGACTTTCCCTGCCCAAAATGTGGAATATTGTTTTCACCTGATGACGAATCGGAAAAAGTTTATACTATTATCGAGACTTATATTGGCGATGAGGATAATCTGGAGAGCATGATTATTCGCTGTAATAAATGTAAATGCACAATTAATTTGGAGGGTTTTACTGCGTTGCTTGAAGAAGAAGAGCCTCGATGTATTATTTCGGATCCATTACCTGCGTCTCAAGAGGGACATCGAACACAACACACTCTGTCTCTCGATGATCAAGAGATAGGTACCATCTCTGTCGAATATGCAGGACGCGATGATGTTAAAGCGTTCAAAAGAATTCGGAAACTCAAGAAGGGCGATGCTTTTAAAGCTACTATCACCTTAGCTACCTCGCGGGAGCTTGAATCAGAAGATTATCAAGAGATCGCGAAACGTGTACGGCGTTCGTTTAAAGGGGTAGCTAATCAAGATATTTACATCACAGCTATGCAAGATGGCAAGCGAAAGGTGGTTGGCCGAGCCTCTTCCTTGGTACCATCAGAAATCCTTACTACCTAGATCGTGCTGATAGGGTAATCCTTGTCGGGCACCTGACGTTTTGAGAATATGGGATGCCACACGGTTTCCCCACTGTCCACAGGTGTAGAGATCTTGGTCGTGGAGGAGTCCGTAGAGGAAGCCTGCGCAGAATGCGTCTCCCGCTCCTGTTGTGTCATAGACTTGTACGGCAGGTGGAGGGATGGTGTAGGTTTCGTGACCATTGGTTACATAACAGCCACGTGCCCCTAATTTGACGGCGATGATTTGAACCCCGAGATCAAGTAAGACTTGTGCCCCTGATGCATATGTTTCCTCAGTCAATAAGTAAAGCTCTTGTTCATTAGGTAAGAAGATGTAGCAATCCTTGAGTAAGGGCTTCAGCGTGTGAAGCCCTTTCATCGCATAAATGGTTCCGGGATCGATGCTTAATTGTGTGTTTGGGAGATGATGTCGTAAGCGGATTTGGGCATGCAAGGGTAGCGAGCCCGTGAAAGAGGAGTAATGTAGGAACTTGGAGTCACGACAATAGTTCAGGTTTACTTCATCGAAGGTTAGTGTGTCATTCGCACCGGGGTTAATATACATCGCACGTTCACCTTGGGCGTCAACGAAACAGTAAACAACCCCACTTGACCCGGTTGCCGTGATAACAACGCCATCGGTATTCACATTTTCTGCCGCAAAACTTTGAAGGAGTTGAGTCCCAGGAGGATCTTGAGCGACTTTTCCGATGAATCCGGTGTGAACCCCCAATCTCGAGAGCCCTACAATTGTATTCGCAGCTGAGCCGCCAGGTGCAGTGGAGACGCGAGTAATATAGCTTTCACCATCCTCATGAGCGATGTGGGGGACGCGAAAAGTACGGTCAAGATTTAATGCGCCAAACCCGACAACGTCGAATTTCATGCTATCAACTCATGGAGATGTATTTGATATTGCCCGAGTTTTCCACCATAATTTCCTGCGGAGATATACTCGACACCCGGGATAGTTCGAACCGCTTGAATCGCTGCGTGCATCCCACGTTTCACTGCTGAAAGAGAGATGCCGTTAATGACGATTTCCGGTATCGCCATCACGTCTGCAGGGAGTTGAGAATCAGGAATACGGTGTCGGAGAGATGGACAGTAGGGATGATTGGTCGTGGGGCCGATATGTGGAAACCTGGTTTCAGGTTTGGAGCCAGCAGCACAAATGTTGAATGGTGCGATAACGCCCTCAACTTTTTGAAGTGCTGAGATTGCGGCTTCTCCAGCCGCGAGGGCGACTGCCTCATCACGGCACAGTAGCCAAATATTTCCTCCCATCACGCCACGATTATATTGAAGGTATCGTTCAATGACAAATGTCCCCATCATTAACGGGATGCGGATAATGTGTCGCCCATAAAGGGTTTCTTCCCATTCATATCCATCGCCACAGTGACCGATGCGGATCATGGCGTCAAGTGAGTCCCCGTCGTTGGCATTGTATAGGGCGGTGGTTGGAACCACCAGGATTCCTTGACGGATACGATATGATACTTCTTCGTAAAAAGTGTCCACTGATTTTTGAGGATGACGAGAATGATATTGTCCCCAGAATTGAATCAGTGCGCCCATTCTTTGATCTGGTGTTTCCTTGGGATGGAGCCATTTTTCAATACCACCTTCAGTTCGGTTGATAACAACTGATGGAAGGGCAGTGGAGCCGTATGCAGCTTGTTTCAAGCGCGGTGTATCTTTCGCCGTGAGAATCAGTCGTAGAAAAAGGCCTTCAAAAGCTTCTGCAAAGGTATTTTTGATGATTGTCATATCATTCACTATCCTAGTTGTCCTATGGCTTCGCCTCGGACTCGTTGCCTAAACTCTGTGCTCTCGTCACTAAGGGAGGAGAGGTTATCGGAAGAGAGAACTTCAACTCTCGGTTCTTGTGAAGTATAATTTCTTTTGTATTCTGTTATCAGAGCAGCTGCGAGGTCAGGAGTATCGAGGTTTGTCAATCGATTCTCGCCCACGAGATCGAGGATATACGCGGTTCCATACTGACAGAAAAGAGAAGCGATCACTGCTAGGATGAAATTATTTTCTGCAAGGATGGCTAAGTTTGCATGCTTTAGTGCATACCGATTGCCATTAAATGCGACACTTAGTCCCCCGTGTTCTTGAACCAGCTGTAGTGCATGAGCGTCCGTAATGCTATCTCCTACATACATCACGTTGGCTAACTGGCTTTTACGTTGCGATGTGACTATTGTCACTTTTTGGGCTTTCTCAACACCACCCACAGGGATAATACTCTGTAATAATCGCCCGCTTATCATAAGAGGGAGTTCTCCCCAAAAAATTTTGTTTAGTCGTTGGATCACTTTTTTGGTCGATGGGGATAAGTCCTCGAGTGAACGCGCATTCTCAGGTATTTCAATCAATGGGAAAGCCGCGATCTCTGTCCTTAAGTGCTGAAGCCGTTTTACCTCTTCCAGCGGTATGGAAAACGCATCGAGATTCAGCGCGGTCGCAAAGACATGGGTGGGGTCGAATCCGACAGTGGCGCACAAAGCCTGCAGATATTGTTGATAACTGGTACTGACAATGTATGACGGCAATAATTGTTGAGTGAACGAAAGCATCGGCTTTGTGCCCTGTAACAGACTCAGGTGGTTTGATGAATACGTTTGAAGCATTTGATTTGATACATTATTTGCTTTCAGGAAGGGTGCGATGAATTTTAAGGTGCTCCCCGCTTGATAATTCGGTGTTTGGATGATGTCTGCTAAAACGTCATCATAGCGACTTATGATTGTGAAGACATAATCTCCGCGCGGAATGAATTTTGAGGCGAGTTCGAATGCATTATCATTTGTTGTTAATGGGCCTTCACAATCAGTAAAGAAAAGAGATGAAGTCACGGGATATCTGGTCCTTATGGTGTTCTTAGTCTGTTCATGTGATCGATGCTGTTTGCGATATGCTGGTTTGAAGCGATATCGGAGCGATACCACAGCGCACCTTCAATTGCAGTAATACCCTGGAGAGAAAGATCCCTAGCGGTCGAAATATCTTCGGCAACACCAACAGCCGCGACCGTTCGAGAGCTTAACGAGTATAATTGATTAGCTCGGAGCTCCATCGAGCCGGGATAGATAAAGAGGCGTCCAGGCTTCTCTGTGCTAAGCGTTTCTGCGCGATGGATTGAGATGATGCGGCTGTCAGAGAAGCTTGATTGCTTGCCACCATAGGTTGGCGGTACCTTATAGATGGCTACTGAAGCCAATGAAGCGAGTTTGACCTGAGTCAATGATCCTTCAAGAATTTTAAAACAGATGTCAACAAAATCCTCCTGAAGAAGCGGGAGGAGATTCATTATTTCAGGGTCGCCTGGTCGGCTATTGAGTTCTAAAAGTTTTGATCCCTGCGCTGTATGAATGAAGGCGCCGTAGAGAGGGACCCCCCGTATTCCAGGATTACTGCCACGCCCTTTCAATTTGTGGAAAATTCGTTCTGTGACGCGCACCTCACGCGCTCGATCTATCGAGGTCATGAAGGGTAAACGGTCCCCTGAAGCCTTATATGCGCCCATTCCTCCAGTATTGGGACCTTTATCTTCTGGAAATGCACGTTTGTAGTCGCGGACATCTGGCAGGGGGACCAAGTGTTTTCCATCGCAGAAACACTGAAAACTTGCTTCTTCACCTACGACTTTTTCTTCAATGAGGACTGGCCCATACTGATAATTGGATAAAAAGTGGTCAAAGAGAGTGGCCCGATCCGTGAAGTGGTCTCCCCATACTCCCACACCTTTACCTGCGGTGACACCATCAGGTTTTACAGCCACTTGGTTGTTTAATTCGCTGAGCCAGCTCCAGACAGCTTTCTTGACGGCGTTTACACTTGAGTATTCACGTGGATCGAACACCTGAAACGGGGGATTGACTTCTGGTGCGATTTCTTGGAGTAAACGGCGCTGGGCGATTTTACTTTGTTCCAGTGCATACTCTTTTGTGGGACAGATTATTGGTAGTTTTATTTGTTGTTCAAGGAGATCTCGGACCCCGCTGACGATCGGTTTTTCGGGACCGACGAACCCAAAGTCAATTTCGGATTGATACCGTTGCGCGAATGCAAGGATATCCTCGGGATTCAGATCGGGGTGGACGATATGGCGTGTTGCGTGTTTGATATTGAAGGGGTTTCGATTTCGATCAACAATATAGAGTTTGACGCGATACTTCTCGCTTCGTCTCAACGCGTCAACGATAGCTGCTCCTCGAGAGCCATACGAGATTACTAAAATACCGATTTTTTCCACGTTTAGTCACCATTCGCTCTCCATTTGAGTCCAGTCTATTTGGGGATAGATCTCTGTTAAACATCCCATACAGAGTTCCTCACGATTCAAGCCGATCGAACGTATTAGATCAGAGATTGTAGTATAATATAATGTTGTGGCATCTAATTGTTTTCGGATTTTGTCACAAAGCTCAGAGTGGAGTATGCGCGCGTAATAATTGTGCTTCGTCGTGGACAGCAACTCCGATCACAGCACATTGCTCGGTCTTTTCCATGATACATCCATTGTAAAATGTATTGAATATTTAAATTTTATTTTCATATATCCGATGTAATTAACACATTAATGTCAATATCAAAGGGAACATTTAAAAAAGCTGAAAACGCTAGATAACAAGCATGACGAGCCCAAAAGTCGTGATCATCCTCGGTTCCGGTCGTGATGCAGAGTTTGCTCAACGAATTGAACACACATTAACAGAGTTCAACATACCCTTTGTAACTCGCGTTGCCTCAGCTCATAAAACTCCCCAGAAACTTCTTTCGATTCTTGAAAAACACGATGCACAAGACAACGCTGTTGTTTACATCACCGTTGCCGGTCGCTCCAATGCCATGTCAGGCGTTGTCGATGCCAATACCGTCAATCCCGTCATAAGTTGCCCACCTTATTCTGATCGATTTGGAGGAGCAGACATCTATTCTTCGCTGAGAATGCCCAGTGGCGTTTGTCCACTTGTGATCCTCGATCCGGCAGCCGCCGCCCTCGCGTCAGCGAAGATCTTGGGAGTGCACGAGCATCAACTGAAACACAAAGTTCATCAGTATCACCAAAAAGTAAAACAGAAGGTGGAGGAAGCCGATACTCAACTCAGCCAATAAGGGGAAGAGAAAACCATGCATTTATTGAAGTCTGGCAAGGTAAAAGACATCTATGAAATGAATGACCGTGAACTGGAATTCGCATTCTCAGATCGAATCTCCGTATTTGATAAAATAATTCCCAGCACAATCCCAAATAAAGGAGAAACCCTTGCACGAACAAGCGCCTATTGGTTTGAGGTAAGCGAAGAACTAGGAATTACAA
>JAOZHK010000156.1 GCA_026014905.1 Candidatus Bathyarchaeota archaeon | reverse complement strand
ATGCTAAAAATGGGGGCCAACTTCAACTCTAAATCCGATAGATTATGCGCACGCACAAGGTATACTATAACCAGAAAAGCATAGTAGACTAGTGCAAAGAAGATAACCAGATTGTCGATTAGAACTTGATCCATCAGCTTACACCGCTAACTCTGTTTCTGCGCGATCTCTCAGGGTTGTCTTACTCTTCTAGCAGCTTTTTGATCTCGTCTACCTTTCTCTCCAGCGCTGACACTCTCTCTCTATACACCCACACAGGCGCGCGCGCATTTTGTATGCGCACGAGGGTTAAAAATCTGCTTTGTTGAATTGCCAGAGTGCAATCCCGCTAAAAATCACGGTTAATAGTATTGTTGACACAATTGGTATTATGGAGGGTAATGGGCTTTCAGCGATAACCAGCGCTGCACCTTCGTATAGTCTGTTTGGTAGACTTGAGGAGAATCCTTTGATGACTCCTCCAATTAAGTCCCCCAAGGGATCCTGAAGAGCTATGAACATTATAGCTATTCCCAAAATTGAGCGCCTTGAATCAAAGAAAGAGCCAAGCATAAGCGTGAATGTGATGTAGAATAGTGTGTAGAGAGTCAGCAGACCCATGGCTACTATGAAAGGTTGGATGGGTAAGGCCGCACCATTTGAGTAGGATAATATCAGGTATCCAACTGGGGCTTGCAGTATGATCCCTACGAACATTATTCCAATTGTGTTGGACACGAGCTTTGCTAGGATGAACGAGGTCCTTGTGACTGGGTTTGAGAGCACCCATGCAGCAGTCCCTGACTGTTTCTCACCCACCAGTGTGCCTTGAAGGAGGATGACTGATCCAAGTGCCAATGCAACAGATAAGATTCCCGTGAAGATGTTTAGAGCTTCAGAAAAGGGAATGGCACCCGCCTCACCCCTCAAATGAGCTACGGTTAAAGGCAGGGCAATTATGAAGTTAACCGAGATGAGCCAGACCAGGCTTTGAGTGAGTATGTTTCTGGGGTTCCACCAGCGGCTATTCTCGATCTTAAGCACGTTTCCGAAACCGCTGAGCTTTGTTTCTGATATTGTTTGAAGTTCAGTCGTCATTGTTTGCGTCCTCCACAATTTTCATGAATACATCCTCCAAGTCCACGTTGTCCTTACCAAACTCGTTGACCTGGACATCCGGTATGGACATCAATGTTCTGAGAAGCTCTGATTCAGCTTTCTTCTCTTCGGTGACAGTGATCTGCAATGTGGTGCGACCATTTTTCTCCAGAGCTTCCACGCTTGAGACCCAGTCTTGGCTTTGTATCATCTTTTCTGCTTCTTCTGAGGAGCCTTCGAGCACTACTGTGTATACTATCGAAGTGCTTCCTTTGAGCAGCTCCTCTATTGGTGCCTGTGCAACGAGCACACCCTTGTTGAGGATCGCTACTGTGTCACTTACCTTCTGAACGTCGTCGAGGATATGAGTCGAGTAGAATATCGTTGCGTGCTCTCTTAATTTCTCCATTATCTCAAGCACATATCTGCGCCCCATAGGGTCGAGATTCGCTGCAGGTTCGTCTAAGATAAGTAAGTCCGGGTAGGTCACTTGGGCTAGGGCAATTCCAAGTCGCTGTCGCTCACCTCCGCTGAAGCCTTTAATCGGGCGGTCGGCTTTGTCGTCCAGGCCCACGAGTTGCAGGGTTTCCTGGATTCTTTCCTCGATTTTGTCTCTTGGACCTTTGAAGAAGAAGCCGAGCTTATATCTCAGGGTCTCTCTTGCCGTCATGTGGTCATAGAATACAGGGTCCTGAGCGAGATATCCGATTCTACTTCGAATCGCTATGCTTTCGCGCTTTATGTCTTTCCCGAAGACTTTTCCCTCTCCCGCAGTGGGGCTGGATAATCCTAGGAGTAGTTTTATTGTGGTAGTCTTCCCTGCGCCGTTGGGTCCCAGGAATCCAAAGATCGAGTTCTTTGGTACCCGTAAGTCAAGGGACTTCAAGGCTGTCGTACCGTTGAAGGTCTTGCATAGGCCATGGGTCTCTATCACAGGCTTGTCTTCCGCGCCCGAGGTGTACGTCTCAGCGTTTTGTGTCGTATTCATGGAGTTCACGTTCTCAGGATAGCCTTACTCTTCTAGCAGCTTTTTGATCTCGTCTACCTTTCTCTCCAGCGCTGACACTCTCTCAACCACGTTCTCCATCTTGGTCTTCATCTCTGCTCCCATTTCTCCCCCCGGATCTTGTCTCATTAAGCTTCCAGTTATCACAAAGGCCAATATGATGAGAGGGATGGAAAATCCAGCGTACTCCCCGAAATAACTGAGGACCCCGATGATGATCGCACTTCCTATCCAGATGCCAGCTATCGCTGTTCCTCTATAGTCCATTCGTCTCTTTCCTCCTTTTCAATTCACTCGGCGATACTTCGATGTGGAAATCCTTCAGCTTGTAGTATCTGAGGGCTCTTGCCTCGTCTTCCAGAAGCACCGTCCTCGTCTCGACAAGGCCTGCTTTGTGGAGTTTGTTCAAGTGTACCTTGGCGAGGGCTCTGCTTATGCCGACCTCCTTTGCTATCTCGCTGAGATATTTCTCGCCTTCAATCAGGGATGTGAGTATCTTGAGCCGATACTCGTGTCCCAGCGCTCTCAGCTTCTCTATGAGGTCTGTGTATTCCACATTCTTCGCCTGTGCTTACATGTAATAATATTATTACATATAAGTATTTCTGATCAAGAGGTAATTCGCGCACGCGCATTATATCCTAATGGTGTAATAGCCTGCTGGAAGTGTTGAATGAATACGAATGGGTAAGCTCTTCGTCAACTCCGATAACGAGATAGGAATACAACCAATATGATAATTCCAATAGCAATCGCTTGAATGGGGAATCCTGGTATGCCTTTCCGATCGGGTTCGAGAGATGGAGTGGGGTCTGGCTCTGGTTCAGATTCTGGCTCTGGTTCGGGTTCTTGCACTGGATGAATACTTATTTCAAAGTGTTTGAGGTAATCCTGTTCATTATAATACCAATCTTCGTATTTCTGATAGTATACTCGCGCCTCTAGTTCGTAGTCTCCCTCTTGAGGAGGTGCGTTGAGAGTGATAGTGTAAGTTAAGGATTCCTCATCGATGTTTTGATACGGCTCAATACCTACTTCATCTGATACCCCACTGATCCAACTTCCTTGTTCCGATTCGTAGAGTCCAACATAGATCTTTCTTTTCGCACCACTAGACGAGTTGCAGACGAAGGAGTGACTAAGACCTATTTCTAAGCTTATAGTCTCATTTGTCTCTGCTTCATGAGGGACTGATACACTATCGATTCCAATTGTTTGAATCAGATCCATTAGATTCAGTTTCCAAACACCGTAACTTTGTAGTGCCAATAGGAGAGAATCGTTGTCAGGTGTGAGTAACAAGTTGTCAGCCACATTGTCTCTGACCTGGTTCGTCGAGCTCGCTAAACCTTCATTGATCTCATTCCAGCTATCTCCAGCGTTTCGGCTCATATATACGCCTGAATTTGAACTTAGGAAAAGGATTTCATGGTTTGATGGGAAAATCAATATTTCATAGAATTCATCCCTATCATTGAGACCATTCATCATTTCATACCAGTTTTCTCCACCGTCGATGGACTTCATCACCACGCCGCGGACATTGTTTCTATGGGACAGTCCCTTGTTTTGGCCATTTTTAGTCGCAATGTACATGATATCTGGGTCGATGTCATCGATTGCAACGGTGAAGGGCCATTGCTCCGGTGGTATGCCATTGCTTTTTGATTGCCAAGTCATTCCTCGGTCTACAGATTTTACTACGCCATTATAGGTTCCAGCCCATATGATGTTGGAATCATGTGGATGCATAGTCAAGGAAAAGATTCCATCGTTTCCAAGACCCAAACTGGAATCTGTCCAAGTTTGGCCGTTGTCATGGCTGATGAAAAATCCACTTGGGAAATGCCCCAGATATATGTCACCGGGTATATCGGGGTCGAACATTATTGAGCTGAACTGGTACATGCGCCTCTCCCATGGAGTCCACCATCCAATACCAAATGTTCTCCCAAGGTTCTCCCATATCATCTCTTCACTGTTGTATCCGTAAATGCCATAACCATTGGTGGCTGCATATAGGTTAAGCTCACCTCGTTCATGTGTCACCTTGATTTGATCAACAAGAATGTGTGAACCTTCGAGAGTTTCAAATGCAATAGCACCGAGGGTGATGGGATCCGGGTCTGTATAGTTTATCTCTAAGTTATCATTGACAAAAATCTGAATATTATTTCCTTCCAGCTCGATTTTGAGGTCATGCCACTGGTTTAAAGGATATTGTACAACATTGGAGACTAATGGGAGATGGGTGCTCCATTCATCGATGGTCTTCATAAGGTATAATCCCTCTTCACTAAAACCGAAGAAATACCTTCCTTCATCACAAGTCCTAAAGTTTACATGCACCCCACCCTGCAGCAGTTTTATCTTGGTCTCAAATGTGTAGTCTCCCCAATTTCCTGATCCTGTATTTGCCCACTCGTGACCCTTTCCCTGCAAGACATAGTTCTCACCATCTTGCTCTACAGTCCATCCTGCCTCCAATTCCCAATCAGGAGCGTCACCGTTCTCGAAGTCAGAAATAAAAGGCGGCCATTCGATCCCTATGAGCTTCAAGGATCGAATGTTTTGAGTCTTAAGTCCATCATTAAATGGACTCCAGTTTATGCCTCGATCCCTGGAAACGTATACTCCATCCTCTGATGTTACATAGATTACATCAGAATCTTGAGGATCAACAGCTATATTGGTTAAGGGTTTTCCGAGCATGATGTCGTCATCGCCGAATAAGGGCATCTGGCTGTCCGCGCCGTCTTTGGATACATACACTCCCTTGCCATAGATTACGAAATATAGAATATTCGAGTCTGAGGGATCGAATGCGAATCGATAATAACCCTGCCTAACAGGGTCTACCACCTCGAAACTGGGGAGGAAAAAGTTCTTGTCTTTCCATGTCGAACCACCATCCGTCGTTTTAAACATCCCTCCGGGATAGGAGCTCGCATAGATCACATCGGAGTTAGTAGGATCGACCGCCACCTGGATATTGAATATCTCAGGTCTAGGCCCTTCAGTTGATGTCCAATGAAGAGAATAATCCTCTTCGATATCGCTTGTATAGACCCCTCCGCCTCTTGAACCGGCATAAATCTTGTTCGCACCTAGGGATAATGCGCCCACACTCTGGAAATCTAGTCCTGTATTCTGAAGGGACCAACCCTCCCCGCCATCAATGGATAAATATACCCCTCCGGCTCCTGCAGCATAAATGACATTCGGGTTCGTAGGATGGAGAGCTAAGGCTCTGCATGGGGCTTTAATGACACCATGATTGATGTTGACCCAGGTCAACCCTCCATCTTCGCTCTTATACACGCCATGTTCGCCAATCTCCTCGGGAGCGACGGCGGGGAACAAACCGGGAGGAAGAAGTTCCTCGGGGCACCTCCTGCCCATTATTGCCGCTGCGTATAGCGTGTCAGTATTTCTTGGGTCTATCTCGATGTCAAAAGTTCCAACTATGGGCATGGAGTCTAAATTCTGCCAACTGTTTCCCCCGTTGGTTGTCTTGTAGATACTCTCACCATGGAGGGATACGTAAATTGTATCCGAGTTAGTCGGATCAACTGCTATGTCGATGATCGCTCGTGGGATTGTATTCGTAATTTCAGCTGGAATACCATTGACAATCTTGAATAAGCTGCCATAGACGGCGTTGTGTCTGAACACTGAAACATAGATTGTATCTGGGTTGCTCGGATCGAGAACGGTCTTGAACAATCTAGCATACGACGCGCCAGCATTGAAGAACTCTATCCAAGTATTCCCACCATTCATCGATTTATAGAGGATGGGCTGTGATCTCCCCGCTGCATAAATGATGTTTGGTTGGTCAGGATGAATTACTATACTAGCTATTGATAGCGACGGAATATTCTCAAGTCCGATCCACTCAGCGCTATTATCTGCTGTCTTGAATAATCCCGCTCCCCAAGGTGCAGCATATACTTCTGTATCGTCCAAAGGGTTAACCGCAATTTGGTTTTGCGAGTGTATGGTGCTGAAAAGGAAGTTCCCATTGAGGTTATTCCAAGTAATTCCTTTATCGCTACTGAAATATACCCCTGCGTTTTCACCGACAACTCCTGCGTAGACATTATTGGTGTCTACTTTATCGAAAGTGATGGAGGTAATTCCAGTTGAGTTTTCAACCCGCAGGATCTCGCTCCAACCATTGTTTTCAGCCTGATGCTTAGAATACCTCCAGATAGATGAATGGTTTTCAAAAATCTTCGGTGAATATGTTGCGTACAGAAAGTTACTGTCATCTGGATCGAGTTCTAAATCATAGGCGTAATCTGGAGAACCACTCAGGTAGACCCAATCCCCATTTCTCCTTTCGGAGATGCCTACTCCTTGATTAGACACATACATCAGTTTTGGATTGTCCCTAGCAACCTCGATGTCCAATATTTTGGCTGAACTGAAATGTTGCTCAATTTTATTGAAACTTGTTCCCGCATCAAATGACTCGAAAATCTGGGTCATTTCATCGATTATAATTAGATGGTTTGAGTTATGAGGATCAAATCGAAGCTCATCCCCCGAGGGGGTTGGCGAGAAAGGTTCCCATGAATCTCCTCCATCCCTTGAGGCATATGATTCCTGGATCACGTTTCCGGATGTATAAATCGTATCTTCATTGGCTGGATGGGTCATCACTATGCTGGGTGAGGATGCTATTATGTCACTGTCCATCTTCTTCCAGGTTGTCATATTGTCTTCCGATTTCAAGAGGCCGAAGTCCCATCCAGTTTTTCCATATACGATTGTGGGGTCATCGTAGTCGAACAATAACTGTTCAACTCCAAAAATGATATTATCATGTGCATCAATGGTGGGCGATTCCAGTAGTTCATAACTTGAGTTACTTAATTTTACAATCCTTAGACCGTCTAAGGGGCAAATGAGGTAATAATCTGAGCCAACTATTGAGACGCTGGTCACGCCGTTTGATAGCAGTTCAATATTCGTTAAAGTCTCCCAAGTGTCTCCCCCATCAAATGTTTGTTTCACCAGGGTGTTAAGTGGGGAATACGCGTCGTGCATTATGTTGTGCGTGAAAGTAAGAATGATGTGGTTCGGATCATCATCGTCCTGAATGAAGTTCGAGATAATGGTGTCATTTTGGATATCGAGAGCGACTGCTGACCATGTTATACCCCGGTCGTCTGATATTAGCAGTTGACTGTTCGAGTACTCTCCGCTTCCTTCAATCATAAGGTGGATGTTCGCTAAGACTCGGTCACCAATTGCTACTATGTTGGGGACATTCAGAAAATGTTCTAAGTCAATGTTCGATGGAGGAAATACCAGTTCGCTCATAATTTGAGAGTCAGGAGTTATGTCTATCCAATTATATTCAGGATAGGAAAGGTCTGAATATAGAATTTCAATATCCTCAAGTGAGTTTCCTCCTCTCGTAACAAACACTTTCGAATCGCTGACAGACACAGAATCCCAATAGGCATTGTATACCAGATTCGCTTGTTCATCATTATCGATATAATAGAGCTTATCACCACATGCAAACAATCCGTCGTTATGCACCGCCATTGACCATAGTCTAACGTTAGACGATAGTTCAAGCAGATGCCACTCTTCGCCCTTATTCACAGACTTGAAAATCCTACCGTCTCCAGTTTGAGCATATAACTCATTATGAAAAACAGGGTTCTGCAATAAAGTCGAAAACTGACCTCCTGGAGGACCTCCCGTCTGGACCCAATGGATCTCTGCTGGCTTTGCATCAAGATCTTCATACCCCCCCACTTGACTCCAGATAACCGTCTCGCGCGCATTGGCTACCGTTGTTACTATTCTAACATCGTCGATGTTGCATTCTGAGTCTTCAAGAGTTTCAAAACTGACACCACCCTCCTCGATGATATCCTCGTCTTGAACTGACACCCATAAACTATCGTCAACATAAACGAAGATCCCGTCTCCGATTACCTCTATCTTTACGTCATGCCACATGTTTAACGAGATGCCCGGCCCACTTTCGAGATCCTGGAAGTTCTCACCAAGCTGTTTAGCGATATAGCTGAAATCCTTCCTGAAGCCAATAAAGTAACGATTAATCCCGCCAGGTACAGAGCGGCTTCTTATGTTGGAGTGGATGGATCCGTTCAATAGTTTGAGTTTGAACTCTAGTTTATCAGCTACACCTTCTATGTAGGCAGATGCAAAGTTGTGCTGTGTACCTTGTAAGACGTTATTTCCATACTCTGAAACCACTAACCATCCTGTTCCCAAGCTCCAGTTAGCAACACCCGACTCAAAACCATCAATAAAAACCTCGTTTTCTACAGCACTTGCACTATTAAAAAACGTGTAAATTATTGCTAGAGTAAAGACTATCATCAGAGAAGAAAAGGAGAATTTCTTTATTTTATTCATCACATTGCACGCTCGCCTATGAAAACTGTAAAGTTCAAGACTCTCTCGACCTTCATATTCACCTATGTATTATCACCAAAACGAAGGATAACAGTTTGGATGAGGAAGGGTAAGCAAGGCTTTGTGCGCGCATTATATCCTAATGTTGTAAGCATGAGGCGCGCGCAGGCTCACTTGTGTATGTCACAGTATTGGGCTGACCTGGACTTTGTGGAGAAGTTCCATACCTTGGTCTGTCAACTCAAATCTGGACCCGAACTTCCTGAGAACTCCGTGCTCTATAAACCGCTCCCGTGTTCCCTTTGGGATAACGTATGTGATCATTTTTCCGCTAATCAGGCTACGTAGCTCTTTCCGATAAAAGTAGAGCATGTTAAGTACACTCTTGTACTGGGACCATCTCTCTTCCGTAGCGGATGGGGTCATCATCATACACGTTTTTTAAAATGATCCATATCAGGAATATGGATCAGGAATCTATCATCCTCTGTGTGTAGGAGCGCGCGCCTAAAAAAAAGGAGAATAACGATAATTTCTCGTAACGCTTGTGAGGTGTAAGAGAGTGATCAGATCAGACTACAGGAGCTGGTTAAAGGCGGTATCCTGGAGGGCCATCGCCACCGCCACCACCATGTTCTTGGTCTACGCCCTTACAGGCCAAATGGAGCTCATGATTGGCGTCAGACTCCTCGACCTGATCCTCAAGCGCGCGCGCGTGCAAGGCGCTTGGGCTTAATGATCTTGGATCCCTGCCTTAATCTTAGCCCGGGACGAAACATCTCTGCATATTTAATGGCTTCATCGGTGAATCCACCAGGTGAGCTGATCTCCTTAATTCCCTTTTTCACTTCCTTGATGACTTCTTCTTTCGTCCACTCAAGATTTGGGCATCGATATCCCAGAATTCTAGGCTTTAGACAATAATTACTCGTCCGCTTCTTGAAGCAGTAGAGTCTTCTCTCGAAAGCGTTAAGCCTACATCTTCCCATCTTCATTGCTCTGACCTTTATCGATGATTATGAACTCATAACTGGTTTATGGTGTCGCGAAATATGTCAATGAAAAGGTTATAGAGAAAGTATTCGTGTGCACAAAGCGAGCGTGCGCAGGAAAAAATATGTTATAATATATTGGTGGTTTTATGATCTACAGTGCGAGCGCAGCGAAGAAATCTATCGTATTTATTATTTTTCATCGTTAAACGTTCATAACTAAGACACTAACATAAGCAACTTAAATAAAGAAACAACCGATGTTGCTACAGGTAATAAATAAAAGTCAGCTCCTAATATGTTTGAGTGTTTATGAGAAGAGATAAAATAGAAATTTTTGCTGATATACTAAAGGTTGCAAAAAATGGAGCCAAGAAAACTCATATAGTATATAAAGCAAACCTTAACTTCAGCACACTAAAAAATCACATAAAAAGACTA
>JAOZHK010000115.1 GCA_026014905.1 Candidatus Bathyarchaeota archaeon | reverse complement strand
CCAATGCATCCGCCGATGCGACTTTTTGTTGATGATCCAACGCATCTTGGGCTACATGTCCTCCGTTAAACTGAGCAAGCTCTTCGAGCTTCACCCGGGGGTCAAAATCAATGGCGTATAGATCGACGATTTCATGCGTGTGGCCGCCAACTTCGAGTCCCCTCGTAAAGTCCTCGAGAACGGCATGGTTAAACGACTTTAGATTAGGATGTGCGTAGACTACCAAGACCTTCATTTTTCTACTCCTTGTTTATTTGATTTGGTATAGCGAAATGCTCCCCACAGCGGGGCATTACCCGGTTAAATCCGGTATCAGAAAGAGTAAAAGCAATTATTGTGCCAGAAAAAAACGAGGAGTCAGAAGCAGGGATTCGCGAGCCCAGGATCGGGCAGTCGCCATTTGTGGCGGCTAAACTGTCATATGTGACGATCCAGTCAACGTCGGACACGGACCCAGAGTACGCAGCCGCGCCACCACTTCCCAGAATATCAGGTGAGATATTGCCAGGCTGTAAACGAAGTATTTATCTAACAGCGAGCGCAATCAAGAGCGGAGGTGTAAGATAGATTCGTTAACTCTTCGTATTAGATTCGAACTTGGTCCCTATTCTTTTCGCCGCCCATATTCGATACCATATTTTTTCATGCGGTGCCTCAAGGTGCTCGGGTTCATGCCGAGCAGTTCAGCCGCGCCGTCCGGGCCATAAATCTTGCCTTTGGTCAATGCCAGGATCTTCTTTATGTGGACAGCAACGACCTCATCCAGATTAGTTGCGTTGCTGGATTGTGATTCGGGTTCGGAGGTTTGTTGATCAAGAATCGTAGTTATACCGTCAAAGCTCAGAAGACCACCTTGATTCAAAATCAAAGCACGCTCCACTACATTGGCTAACTCTCTGACGTTCCCAGGCCAGTGGTAGGCCATAAGAGGTTCAATCGCGTTCGGAGCAAGGACCGGGATGTGGGGTAATTTCAATTCCTTGGCTTTCAGGCCGATGAAGTGTTGGACTAGAGCAGGCATATCGATTTTTCTTTCCCTGAGTGGGGGTATCTCAATAGGAAATACATTGAGTCGAAACCAGAGATCGTTACGGAAAGTCCCAGCTTCTACCATCATCTCAAGATCTCTGTTTGTTGCGGCAATGATCCTAATATCTAGAGCGATCGTTTCGGTACCACCTACCCGTTCAATTTCTTTGTTTTGAAGCACTCGCAACAATTTTACCTGTGACGGGAGGGGCAGCTCTGCAATCTCATCGAGAAAAATCGTACCTTTGTTGGCGCGCTCGAAGCGCCCCCTCTTCTGAGAGACAGCACCGGTAAAAGCTCCCTTTTCGTGACCGAAAAGCTCGCTATCGATGAGTGTTTCAGGAATAGCACCACAGTTGACACTGATGAAAGGACCTTCTCTGCGGGGCGAGGAATAGTGAATATCGTCGGCTACAAGATCTTTGCCTACGCCGGTCTCCCCAAGCAATAAAACCGGGCTGTCCAACGATGCCACGCGACTGACCTTTTCCGTAACGTTTTTCAAACCAAAGTTTCCCCCTATAATCTCGTCACCTGCCAGCCGCCGAAGTTCTTGGTGTAGATACCGGTTATCATCAGCCAGCATATCCCGTAACTTTTCTACTTCTCGATGTTTTAGCGCGTTCGACATCACGATGGCAAATGGCTCTCTCAGCAAGGAAAGCAAGTCCGCATTTGCTTGAGTGAACTTTTTGTCGCTTTCAGTAACCAGTAACAGTCCGCCGCCTCCCACTACCTTATGCCGCATCTTCAGAGGTAATACCAGGAGCGATGTTGCCTTGAATCCATGTAGATGAAACATCTCTTGTATCCAACGGTGTTGATGAGGATCGTCCCGAAAGAGCCAGGCAGAGTTGGTTTTCTGTTGATCGTAACCTTTTTCGAAATTCCTCATTCCCTCTCTTGCCTCGGAACTCAGAGGTGTGACCAAATCGCTGGTCTTTGCTTTCCCTGACGTTGCCATGGCAACGGTACGCATTGCATTCAGGCCGTCCTCGTAAAGCTGAAGGAGTATCCTGTCTACCGGCATCTTTTGTCTCAAAAATTTCAGGCTCGAGAGCAACGCCGAGTCGATGTCAATATTCCCACAAATTGCGAGAGTGGCTTGCCGAAAAAATTCGTTTTCATCCATACCGTAATTCCCCATCAAATCACTCTATCCAGCGATTGTACCATATGTGGTGAAAATCACAACTTTGCAAACCGCATTCGGGAATTAAATGGACCGATTTTCAAACATTGAGAAACTTTGTTGCGAAAATGGCATGTGAATTGCTTTATGATTATCAGTCTACATTCGAATTGGAATTCATTGTGGAGGAATCAAAAGTGAGATGGATTGAGATTATTGAAATACGATCGCTGAGTAATACTAATGCACTGTTGGATCTGAATCTTCAAGCGTTGATGGCGGATCCTATGGCTGAGAAGAAACCAAACAAAATCGAGATCTACCGTCACGGAGATTTGGCAACCGACTGGAGTATTCATCTACACTATGTTACCGATTCAATTGAAGTTGGTAGAAGTCTTTTTGGTGTTCGCTTCGCTTCGCTGATGAAAGAGTTCGGTTTCGTGCATCACAGCATTTGGAAAGAAATGCGATGGTGTGGATCGTGTGCAACAGAGTAGCCAAAGAAAGGGAGATGCAATCGATTGCGAGAGACCAGCCTTTTTATTCTTTTCACTCAACTGGCTTACTGAAAGATTGTCTATGATACAACCGGCGATGAGATATCACTATTTGTCAAGACCCAGGGAGACTCCGAGAGAATTCCTATTTACGAGTCAAGGAGCTTTTCAGTATATTGAACACAACTTTGTCTGTCATAAAACTGCAGTAGTATGGCACAATATCACTAACAAACTAACCAACCTCTTTTATCCCTTCAGCTGTGGTTACCTCCAATTCTACATTACCAAATTAAAGGATAGAGAGTTTGATACCGCTCACCATGAAATTAGTTATGCCTTTCGACTGCCATAACTCCTTTATTACGTCCTTTAACGAAGCATTCCCTCAGTGTAGCCTGGAATGTAACCCTGAGCTATTGTCACCGGGTATGCCCCGAAAGCCGCCGGTAGGTATACTTGCACGGAACCAGGTATGCGTGTTTTAATTTTGTATTAACGGATGTGTACCAGTAACTGCCAGTGTAGCTGGAGCTCAAGCGTTCGCCTCCCGCCACTTCCATTACCTTCCCGATAGAGAGGTTTCACCAGGTTCTTGCTCAAATCGTTGGCTGCCAATTCCCCTTGACATAGGTAGCCT
>JAOZHK010000106.1 GCA_026014905.1 Candidatus Bathyarchaeota archaeon | reverse complement strand
CAATTGATTTAAACGCGGTAGTGGAAGCCTATCCTTTTGCTGAATATCGTCCCGAACGATTCCCAGGTGTAGTTCTGAGATTGCACAAACCAAAAGCAGTAATCCTTCTTTTTCATACTGGAAAGCTTGTGTGTACAGGTGCGGCTTCCACAGAACAAGCTCAAAAAGCGATTCATTACATGGTCCATCAATTGCAAACCAACCAGATTATTAATCAACATGATGTATCCATTACAATTCAAAATGTGGTCGCCACCGGCAGTGTTGGCGGCAAAGTGGATTTAGAAAAAGCAGCATTTCTTCTCGAAAGAACATTATATGAGCCAGAACAGTTTCCTGGCCTAATATATCGAATGGAAGCTCCCCAAGTTGTGATGCTGATCTATGTGACTGGTCGTATCGTGTGTGTCGGAGCGAAAAAAGAACAAGAAATCCATGATGCACTGCGACAATTACAGCAGCAATTAAAACAGAATGCATTAATTCATACAATTAATGAATCCATAAATTCACGCGGATAAGAACGATATCACCAATTAACAACGAGCGAGGGAGATTGAGAGATCCTCTTTCCCTTCTGACCTGAAGTACTAACGAGAACCTCTTCGTAAATACTGTAGCTCATCGTCACCGTATAACAGTTTCCCGAAACTACAAGGGCTACCTTGCACTAGCTCTAGCGATTTAGCGCGTGCGTCAATTTATGAATTACTCGATTCCTTGGTTTTCTGGAAGTTAGCTCTAGACAATAGATTGAGATATTTCACAATGGCTTAATACTTGAATCTGAGCCCCTATATATTGTAAACTTCGCTAGATTTCTATCATTAACGTGTGACTCTATGATTAAATGTCCTCGTTGTCGTGGATCCGTGGGATCAACTATGACGTGCAGTGGATGTCACTCCTCATTTGGGGAATCTGCGATCATTGAACTTTATCGCAATCGAGAGTTTTGCCCAAATTGCGGTGCCGAGAATCATAATTATTCAAAGTTTTGTCATCGCTGTCAAGTGCAGATACATTCTGACGAACAGGTAGATGCTCTTTACACACTCGTTCTTTCAAGAAGCTTAAAAGAACGAGCATACCAAGCAGAATTAACAGGACAATACGACGTAGCGAAGGAGCTTCATGGTTATCTGAACGAGCATCAAACACTCACGATCACGCCAAAGAAGTCACAACACCGTCATGTTCCAAGCATTTTGGTTGATAAAGAGACATTAGCGTATCAGTTAACTCAAAAAGGAGTCAGTATACCGTATCATTGCTGCTATTGTGGCGCCGTATTAACTATTGGAGGTATGTCATCAGATATCCCCAACTATTGTCCACAATGCGGAGCAGAACTAGATGCGATTGATTTTGAGAAAATGATTCAAAACGTTCTACTAGGTTAACATCGTGCATGCCCTCATTATTTCCAGAATGGTTTCTGACGAACATGATGTTTATCGAGAGGACAATGTGCGATGCAGAGGCCGCAATTTGTACCGACTTCAGCCCAGTACCGATAACATAGTTTATGATTAACGTGCCAGGCGAGAAAACTTCCAGCGTTGCATTCATTGACAGGATCGTATGATGGAGGACCTGTGGGAATCGCTTTGGCAGGGCAGACTTCGGCACATCTCGTACAGATCTGACAATATTCAGTAACCCCAAAATCCTGAGGGTAGCCCGGCGGTAATGGCAGGTCAGTGATGACTTTAGCTATACGGCATCGTGGACCCAAACCGGGAGTGATCAATTTCCCATTGCGCCCGAGTTGACCTAATCCCGCATCAATGGCAAGGGGAATGCTAAGTGCTGTGTCGTTGATGCTGGGAATCGCGTGATAGCCTAACCCACGGATCATTTCAGCGAGCATAGTAATTGTCATCACTATGTGTGAGTAGGTCACGTTCGTGGTCGCCATTTGAGTAAGTGTTGGAGCTGTACTGATACCTTCTGCATCCATTTCAAAAAGGAGGACGATTACCGATGTCATTGATGATGGAATAACTTGCGTACCATCGGCTAGTTGGCAAGGGGTAGTTACATTTTCGTATCCGGGTTCATCAGAGAAATGTATGGAGTAACTGGTTCCATGATCTTCATGGTAGTAGCAGGAATAAACCCATCGGCGATCGAGGTCACAGAAGCCAACTTGATCTGCACCAAATAGCTGTGCTGCTTTCCGCATCGTCGCTGCGGCTTCGGTTTTGGATCCTTGCCAGCATGGGTTAATGTGAGTGTTTTTGAGTGATTGCCACGAAGTTCCACCTGAATTCGGGTGATTAATTCGCACGTGAGTGGTAGTGAGATTCGCCTGTGCCCCACGATTGAAAGCATAATCACGGAGAGAGTAGCCAGACTGTTCATCCTTGATTAACCTACGTAACTGAATAGCGCGCTGTTGGGCTAGTGCGATCATCGGAGGATTCCAGAGAACTTGGCGAGTCACATTATTCTTTTGATCGAAGCGAGAATATTGAGGGCGTACATTGTATAATTCACTCAGGCGAGATTTCAATGGATTACTCATAGGATAGCTTCCTTATCTTTTCTCAATAAGTGCATACGTCTTATGCTCGCTTTTCAGTTTTTAGGTTGCAAACCAGAAAGGTAATCCTTCGATTGTGAAGGAGGACCATGTTAACTCAGTAACCTTGCGATAAGGCAGATATCCAGACGAAAAAAGAAGGTGGTTTGATGTATCATATGTGCAATAGGCAGGCTTAAATCGACTCTAAAGCAATCTATGATGTGCACGTCATCAGCGATTCGTGTAAGCTGATTGAATGGTTAATCAATGCCAGATGACTCAGATAATGTAACTTAAATACGGTTTTTTTTATAAAACCATGTATTTTGTTCACGAACAATGTTGTCTTTTGACGCGTTAGCTTTTTATCAAGGATAAAGGAATAAGCTATATGTGTGACGAACGGTGAGCCAGGTCAAGCATGTAATGCGTTCAACCATAAATACCATCGATGCTGATGCGAAGGTCCTCGATGCGACAAAAATTATGGGAACTAGCAGCTATGTTGTTATCCTTGAAAAAGGAAAGCCTATTGGCATCATAACCGAGCGGGATATCATTGGTAAAGTGCTTGCGGAGGATCGAGATCCTAAAAGTATTTCTGTAACAGAGATTATGTCCGCTCCAATAATTACGATAGATCCAGACGACGATCTTGTGACAGCCTCCAATGTAATGAGAGAGAACGGTATTGGCAAGCTTATTGTAATGCGAGAAGAAATTGTATATGGCGTTATTACGAATATGATCATTTCACATCACTTCCAAAGCTATGTCGATGCTGCCATTCGGGATATGATTAGATGGACACCATCCCTCGTTTAGGAATAATCGTAGTTATACGCGCGCGTCGAGCTAATGTGAAAAGAGCCACCATTAGCGACTCAGTTATATAGTTGATATATCAAAATGTGCCAATAATAGGAAAAAAGATACTACGCTAAGATATCCCTAGTAAATACCTTAAAAAATTGATGACTTTAATCGCTACTAAAAATGAAATTGCAAAAGCTACAATTTGCGTTCTTCATGTTCTAAAAGGCTATACTCATCTAGCCATCAAGACGTTATTGCCCTCATCAAATACGTGGATCTGCTTTGCACACGTAAATCCCGTTACTGGCCTCATCTCTTACTCAGGAAGAGAGAGTCAAAAAATCTATATCGCTGGGTGGTGTGATACAGATCCTTGAGGGCTTACTCGGATTAATATGAATTATAGTACTACACTCGCGCGTTAGACGGATTATACTCATTGACTTTGTTTTCTCGTCAGCTTCCACCAACTTTTGCTGAATGATAGATTTAGCTAGCTGTATGAGACTGAAGGACGATCGCAACCATTCACAGATGCTTTTGGCAACCTTGAATTACGCGCGCGTAAGCACACAAGGTTTCGTTTTTCTCCTAACGATCCGGATATGGAATTAAAATCTATAAAAACAAATAGTTATATACAGAAATAATGTATAGAGTAATACGGGGAGTGGTCTTACACACGTGCCAGTCATTAATGTGCAAGATCACACCAATGCAGCGAATAGTTGGGAGCAATATGCCATTTTACCATCTCTTTCTTGTATACCATGATGAGCACGAAGGGGAACAAATTCAGCTTCACGCCAACCTCCCCTCAGAAGAAGCAGTTCATGAGCACATTCTCAAACCGCTCCAAGAAACTGTGACGTGGAGTCATGGCGATACACCCACACTTATGACTTCTCTCCATCGCGTCTATGTGTATCGCAGTGAAAAACACTACCAGACCTTACGCTTGCCAGATGGTCGTTTTCCTAATCAACTCCCAGCAGAATATGTTCTTTATTTTTTAGAAAAAGATCTCGTGCGTGATGTAACACCATGGTCTGATCCATCCAAACCACGAAACCATGAGGTGCTTCCACAAAAAAGTCCGCGCGCCACCGATATTTTCCCCATCCTCGACGAAGCCCCCGCAACTAATGCTGCCACTTCTGATTTTGCTTTAAAGTCCTCAAAAATACGTCACACAAACAATATTTTCCGTTGGTTCGATCGATTTAAAACAACCAAATGGATTATGACCCTCAATGCGATATGTACTGGTTTAGGATTCTTTGCTATTTCTGTTCTCATCCGTTGGGCATGGACGATAGACTCTAGCGTAGAACACATTGTGACGCCTCTAAGCCTAGGATCCGCGTGGGGAGCCGCCCTCGCCTTAGTGATCATCCAAAACTTGTTTGATCAACGACGGAGCTCGTGGTTCCTCATTAGCATAAATACTAGCGTGTTGATCACCGTCCTCATTCTCGGAATCTCATTTGAGTTCGCTGCGTCTCCATATAATACGTTTCTGCCGATGACCACATATATCGTTCTAGGTTCACTCTTAATCGTTGAACATATTGTTGTCACTCTGACGATCTGTACTACCATGACCGAATTCACTCCTTCCACACAAACTGTTGCGTCAACCCTGATTCGCAATGCCTTAAAACCACTCAGCATCTCCACGATCGTAACTCTGCTCTTTGGCGTTCTCACCACACTATTTCTCCCTGGAAAGCCCGGAGTTCAAATCGCCTTAGCTACTATTGTGTGCATTATGTTCATTGGTGTCTTTTTTGAGCTCATTGCACTGCATGTCAAATCAACAGAACTGCAGAAAGCGGGAATATCTTCATCAACGCTTTCTTTACCAGCCCTGCCTCCCCTTTCAACATCTGGCTAACTTACATCAGACTTTCATACACTATTCATAGCGCGCGCGTCAATATTCACCAACGTTAACACAGCGACTTGAGCCATATGTGTGTTTAAATATTAGACTAGAAAATGAAACATCATGGCATTAAAGGATCAGTTGGATCACGAAGGGACATGGCGTCTATGGAACCGTGTACGTAAGAATCACATCGTGGTTGAAGGGAAGCTTGAGCAAGTAACTGATGACTACTTCATAATTAATGGAGTGCGGTTTTCACTAACTGTGTGGCAAGTAGTAGGATTTCGCCCATGATGTATGACATACACACGCGCGGTGGAAGAAAAGATTGAGCAGCCTTGAGTTAACGAAAATCATGCAGGAAAAGCATCTATATCTCACAACAGTTGGAAGAGTTACAGGACGTCGTCATACGGTTGAATTGTGGTTTGCGGTCAGCGAAGGCAAAATTTACTTGAGTCATGAAGGCGCCCCCACCGATTGGATGAAAAATCTATGTAAAACCGATCAAGTTGAGATGACAATAACTGATAATCGTTTCACAGGCCGAGGAAGAGTCGTCTTGGAGACGGAAATTTTCAGCCAAGGAAAATACGCTCTGTATCATAAATACTATGGTTTCGCTGAAGCTGACGTCATCGATGACTGGTTCTCGGAATCCTCCATTATCGAAATTAGCGCCATTGAAAAAAGTAATCACATGCAGCATTAACGAGCCACCAAGCGTGCATGTTTACGTGTACACGTCGATGTCTTCATAAGTATTGTTGTGAATAAATGATCCTAGGCGAAAGTTAATGATTTATGAAAGCATTATCAAACGACGAACGATTCGAAAATTTACACAGCAACCCATATCTCCCGAAATATTGCAGAAATGTGTAGACGCAGCTCGACTCTCACCATCAGGCATGAATTTTCAACCGTTGAAATATATGGTTGTCACAGACTCCATATTTCTACCTCAAGTTTTCAGCACTTTAACCTGGGCACGAAATATTCCTGGATATTCACATGCTCCAAACGAAGTCCCAAAAGCCTATATCATCATCCTCCTTGACACCACTATCAGAGAACGTGCAGGAAACGATCCCGGGATAGCTGCAATGAGTATATCCATGGTTGCTTATGAAGCGGGTCTTGGATCTTGCATGCTTGGATCTGTCGATCGCCCTCAATTGAAGAATAAACTAGAAATTCCCGATCATCTTCAAGTTCTTCTTGTTGTAGCTCTGGGTTATCCACGAGAACAATCCAAAGAAGTGGAACTTGACGGAAGTGATACTCGATATTGGTTCGATAAACAAGGAGTGCTTAATGTTCCCAAACGCCGACTGAAAGACGTCATTGTATGGAATACATTTGATATCAATTGATCTCACGCACGAATGCTCCTCGAATTTTGTTCTTAGCTAACGCGTCCATTATATCCACCAATGCTCTAACTGTCAACTAACGTTTTTCTTCTATGTACTCAAGATCCATATTAACGATTCAAGGTTGGTAAATCGGCTGAGAAGTGATTAACTAATTTATTCGCACACGAAGCAAGAAAGCATTTCACAAAGTCAAGTCTATAAGTCAGACTGCGAACATCAAACATACTCGATAAACTTTGCGAATAAGAAATAACTACGCCCGTGGACGGATAAGACTAGATTCATAATTATTAAATACCACATCTCGTCCAGAGTTAGCCTTATCTAGCGATAAAACACAATGTGCAGATGTTCTGCTGCTCCAGGCATAATCGCGTGACTATAGACATGTTGAAGATTGACTTGCATGTTCACACATGGCATTCGGATGCACGTAGTTCGGTCCGAGATGTCCTTGTGATGGCCAAGAGAAATGGGCTTGACGGCATTGCCATAACTGATCATCATACAATGCACGGAGTTCGAGATGCTGAAGCGCAAGTCGACGATTTCTTAATAATTCCAGGGATTGAACTTACAACACGTGATGGGCATCTTTTAGGGATTGGATTACGCGATAATAATTTTGCATCATATAAAACCCGGAACCAATCAGCATCATATGTGTCGCAGATGATTCGCGAGGTGGGTGGGCTTGTTGTTATTCCACATCCCTGTACACCGTTCTTCTCGATGAAGCGTTCGGTGATTGAACAGATATCACCTGATGCGATCGAAGTCTATAACGCTCATTCTCCCTGCTTTGCACGTGATGCCCGTCAGAGTCGTGAACTAGCGAGGCAGCTTAAGATCCCGATGGTAGCGGGAAGCGATTCACATACATGGCAAACTGTGGGAGATGCATACACACTGATTGAGGCGACTGCAGACATTGATTCAATCCTTCACGCGATTCGTTTAGGACACACCTCGATTGGTGGCTCCGCTTCACGGTGGAGATATCGATTACCTTTTTTAACATGGAGAAGAGCTCGGCAACCCCACAAGACAATTCAACATCAAGTTGTAACACCTTCGACTTCGAAGATCTAAAAATTGAACATATAGTATAAAATTTGTACTTAAGTTTGATTCACTAGTAAACTGTGATTCTGGTTATCTCATCACGAAAATCAGTGATTCGTGGCAGGTGCATTTGGGATCTATAGTTTGTAGAATAGAAGCCATAACCATAATGTTCACCATAACGACCTGCAGAGCGCATTCCATGATCAGAGACGATCAGGACAACATCATCAAACGATGATCTTACTTCCTTCGCGATCGCATCTAGTTCACAATATACCTCTTTCGTTTTTCTTGAGACTCCATAACTGAGATGCCCAACTGCGTCAACGAGATCAAAATAGCCCATAACAAGATCGTAAAGACCTAAGGATTGAAACAACTCTTTCTTATTCTCATCATGGTGTCGCCACACGACTGTATCAAAGTCGTCAATAGATACCTCATCAGCAAATGCTTTCCGCATAACCTGTCTTTCCTTAGCATGGTTATGTTGTTTAAAAGAGAATGAGGGCACGTCTATTGTTTTATAGGCATTGAAAAGCTGTAGAAACGTTTGTTCAGGAGTCAATTGAAATAACCATTGGGCCTCTTTATCAAATGGAATTTCCTCATCAATTTTGTCTCCAGTGAGAAATGAAGCCCAAAGCGCCACCGTTCGTAAAATCTTGTATTCAGAGACATCAACCTGTCCATATCGCAGTTGCTGAAGGGATTTACAATTATATCTTCTCACAGGGTGAATATCTAGGGCATCTAATGCAAGAATAATCACAAGAAACCTACTCGAATAAAAGTTTGCCCTTAAAAGAATAAAAAGTTGATGCATTAGCACGTTACATTTTTTCATCTAGAGATACATCCATGTTCACCAAAGGTAGCTACTCTTCAATGACGAACTAACTGGCTCTGAAGGACCATATCACCATGTCATCAAATATGCTCCTGGAGAGAGTAAATCATTTCTACACGAATTGAATAGTGTCTTCATCACTCGAATCGAAAAAACAAAGGAAAGATAGTACTATGAAAGTTTTTCAACAATATCTTTGTGAACTCTGCTCAAACGCCATTGCAAGAGCTCGTGGACAGGATGAATTTGAGTTCGTGGTCTGTGCTATGAATGTTAATGGATTTCCAACAGGCTCTAAATGTCCGCAGTTCGTAATAGAAGAAGGCGTTATTGAATAACTCTGAGTGAAGTCACAAGTCTCATCGCTAATCCCACATGCGCGAGTCGTCGCTAATTCCAATAGAATGAGTTAGCTCACTAGCTAGATAAAACCTTGATTTTTAGTTATCTAGAATTAGTAAATTCAGAATTAGCGAACATATCACAAAGATCTGTACGTCGTAAAAATCTTTAATACTTGATGATAGGGGTTAACCGTTTGGCGTGATGGATCCAGCGGAGGAGTGTTCGATAAGGCGGGGTTCGCCGTACAAGATTCTTATTGAGATTTATGGCACGAAGCTGCTGATAAAGATCTTTGGGAGATCTTGTTGAGAGATCGGTTACGTTTTTTACACCTGTAGAAGTAATCAAATCAGCATATTGTGTGCCAACACCTCGTAATCGAAAAAAGTCTGCTTGATTTACCCATTTCTGAATGATATTCGTGGAAACCTCCACTTGATTGGCTAATTCACGACGGCCATTTGGTGTCGCTCCTTTGTGTAGTAGATCCCCAACAAATATTACACCATTTCCTCCGAGCCGGTGCCCATATATTGGTCCTATTCCCTCTATCATTTCAATATCTTGTTCTAGGGATACATAAGTGTAGATTGATCGATCTGTATTTGTTGTTATTTTATGAGGCTTCTGTCGTGAACCGATACGTATTGGTTTCGGACAAGGAGGTGCTATGTATCGCGCTGATAGAACACGCTTCTGGTGCTGAAGCATCCTTTGAGTCCCAGCATAGAGTAGAAAGCTAGCGCCAGCCCAGAGAATACCATTCATTGTGCTATTCAGGAGTAAGTCGAGTGAGAACCATGAGATGAGGTTTGGAAAGGTAGGAAGCCCCACTTGGTGCAGAAATAGCGTCACGGATGCTCCAGGAGGAAGAGTGGGAGCGATCAAAGTAACACAAAAGAAGAGTAAAAAAACTCCAGCAAATAGTCTCGTAATTGACATACCTGAATCACGATGTTTAGAACTGCGTGCTTCTACAACGTTTTAAGATTATGAAGGCACAATGTAGATTTCATATCATTTCACTCACGTTCAATTATGCATGCGTTCGACGACAATACGTGCATAATAACTGTATAAAGGTCTCCTGAAAGAGTCCTAATCCCGTTTCGGAACTTACTTATTAAGCCTGGCTTCACAGGTTTTTTGTGCCTTTCCCAAGTATATATCAGTTTATGAACAGCCTCGAAACATTATCTCAACGAGAAGTGTGTCCGATATGTAAAAACTCGCAAAGAGTATATGTAAGCAAGTATTGCTGGCACTGTTCAAACTGTCAACAATATACGAGTGGACAATAAGCGCACGCCCACGCTTAAAACCTTTCATTCAGACCCATTTCACACATATAAGCCCGCGCGATATAGATCAGCTGAGATCATAATCTAGAAGCCACCGTGCTTCGATTGTACACTATTTTGATAGAGCGTATATCAACTGCCTATGCGTTGTTATGAATCTTTAAGCTGATGTAGGGGTGGCTTGAGTGATGGAGACAAAGGAGATTTATAGATAAGGTTTTGCATCCGAGTTCGCCAATCCGTTTTTGCTTTCTCTAATTCTTTCTTTCTTGTCAAGAGATCGATCACAGTGGTTGCCATGACTTTGGATGCAAATATCGTGGACTTATGTCCGATGCTTGTTCCTCCAATAGCTACATTCTGCCATGAATGACCGGGCGCACCCACTAAGAAATAGGTCGTGCTGAATTGCTGGGTTGGAAGATTCCATGCCACGTCAGCAACATCAGACGATCCCCCTCCTCCCTTCACTTCCTCGCCATAGGGATCATAGATGGTTGGATCCAGATCCACATCCATTAACTTCATAGCACCTGGACGAATCTGTTCAAGCTTCTGTAAACGATCGAGTTTCTGTTCACGAGGAATTGATGTACCAAGTTCGCGAGCGAACGATAGTTCTTTTTGGGTATAGCTCGGTGCCCCGATCTCTCGCATATTTGCTACGATTAAATCCGCCAGAGGTCGATTTGGAAGTCCGTTATGTACCCCAGTGAGAAACTCAACCCGATGCGTTGTACCCGCCATTAAATCAGCGCCATCGGCTATCTTCAAAATTTTCTCATAGTATCGTTCCACCAAATCTCGTCGTGGCGCTCGTACATAGTACCAACTGCGAGCATAAGCTGGTACGACATTTGGTTCATGTCCTCCATCTTCAACTACATAATGGATCCGAGTTTCCTGAACCACGTGTTCACGGAGATAATTAACACCAATGTTCATTAATTCCACGGCATCCATCGCACTTATGCCTTGTTCTGGCGTACTACCAGCATGACTTGCGGCTCCGAAGAACTCGAATTTCATGGAGTTCATCGCGTTCCCGCTGCTCATACGCACCGTATTTGCAGAACCAGGATGATGGCCCAGGCATGCATCCACTCCAGCGAAAATACCATCGCGGACCATGAAGACTTTACCAACCAATGTTTCTTCAGCTGGACAACCAAAGACTTTAACAGTGCCTGATAGGTGATTCTCCTTCATCATCGCTTGAACGGCGAGAGCGCCACCGAGTGCTGTCGTTGCATAGCTATTATGGCCACAGCCATGTCCAGCTCCTCCGACAACAAGAGGCTCACGATACGGAACAGCTTTCTGCGAGATCCCCGGAAGCGCGTCTAATTCACCCATAATCCCAATGACGGGACTGCCTGAACCAAAAGTTGCCACGAAAGCTGAAGGCATTCCTGCCACTCCGCGTTCAACTGTGAACCCTTTGGCATCCAAAAGACCGATAAGATGCTCAGCGGTTTTAAATTCTTGTAATCCAACCTCTGCCCAGTTCCATATCTTCTCATGGGTTTCAATCAAGAAAGCAGTGTTATCATTAATCCAGTTAACGGCGAGTTGCTTCAAGTTCTCTGTCACGAAAAGCCCTCATCTATTATTCAGTGTCTCTACATGCGTAATGAAACAACTAGCATTTAAACACACACCACACCTATTCTCTAGTAATACACTGGTTTCAACCAGCCATCAGCAATCTTTATTTTATTAGATCCCGTCCAAGTTGGCAGAGGCACGAGCCTGGAGCTGAAAGTGACAGAAGATTCTAACGAATGGAACATTGCAGTGTGTGGATTGAATTGCGCTAAATGCCCAATTTATCAAGCTTATCATAGTCATGACACAGAATTTCAACGACGCATCAGTAATAAAATATCAAGTGACACGTTCAAATATCCTCCAGAACAAATTAAATGCGATGGTTGCCACGGAGATCCGGCTCTCCATTGGAGTCCCGAGTGTACGTTCAAACCATGTGCTGCAGAACGAGGACACACATACTGTTTCGAATGTGATAGCTTTCCATGCAAGAAGTTAGAATCATTTGCCGGGAATATTCCTCATCATAAACGAACTATTGAGAACATGAAGAGGATGAGGGAGATGGGTTTACACAGATGGATACACGAGCAAAAAGAAAAAGGCCAATGCTTATTCTGTCCCTAAATCCCATAAGCAAAGTCGCTAGCTCCTGGACTGACGAATCAAGAAACCTTTTCTAAATCAACGTACAAATATTTTGACATGAAAATAACGGTTCGATTATATGGCTTTCTAGCTCTCAAACATGGCGGTCAAATAGATATTGATTTCAAGGATGACCAATCATGGGGTGAAACTGTCAAGTATATATTTCATACCTTGAATCTCGGCCATGTCGCCATCCATGAAGGAAAACCCATAGCGACTCCCGGATATTTGTTAATATTTCTAAATGGGAAAGAACGAATTCCAGAAACCCGCTTCAAAGCAGGGGATAAAATCTCTATCTACCCTCCTGTTGTCGGAGGTTAACCTCCTTACGCATACGCGCTCGTTTAATTTACTCATCAAATACGCTCGGGCTTGATGGATCCTCAGTTCATAATTGAATTATACGGCTCAATCTAGTATTAATTGATAGGAGTGGAAGAGAAATGAGTTCTTTTTTTAAGAATTTTCCACTTAAACGAGTCTTTTTGGCTCATCCCAGCATCACAGGATCCCTTTTTGGATTACTAAGCGGCTTTATTTTGGGCGTCCTGAATGTACCAAGTGCTGTCTTCATCTTCGCCCCTCTTCTCGCTGGAGTGCTGGCAGGTTATCTTAGAGGTAGTGGAGCGAAAGCAGGAGTCTTGACACTTCTATTACCCATACTCGTGATCCTCACGATCCCTATAATATTTCCAGCTGTTGATTGGACAGCATCAACAATGCCAGAAGTTGAAGGTATTGGACCCATTGGTGCCACCTTGGCGACATTGACGAACGGTTTAATTCGCTCAACTTGGAGTATTGCCCACGGACTCGCAGCACTCACATCCGCTCTAGCTGGAATTCTCATCCTTATCCTTGTAATTATGATCCCGATTCTGATCGCTGTGGGTATTGTCGTGACTGCGATTCTAGGATTCATTGGCGGTAAAATCGGTGAGGTTACACACAAACATCTGTTATCACGTTCTAACCGGCCAATTAAATCACAACCCGTGACAGCTTCACAGCCATCAGCACCGTTACCTGATTCATGTCCGGCATGTAATACTCCTATTCACGCACCTGATGCTCACTATTGTCCTAGTTGTGGTGTAGCGTTTCCTAGCAATACTCCTGCTCCAGTTGTTACTGTTATTCAAGATAACGCTTCATAACACATGTGCGTGCTTTGTGCACAAAACGGCTGGAAATGAACGGGGATGTCATGTTGCGAAATCTTCTTACTTATCTTTAAGTTCATAATAATAGCATAATTGTTTTAATACTATTTACTTGTACCATTATATTTATGTTTTAGATGGTATATTGTTATCATGAGGTGCAAGGAAATGTCAATGATGGAAGTCGCGAAAACACAACTAGCCCCAGAAGATCACGTCGTTAAAAGTTATCGAGCGATCAGAGACCGCAAAGAAGGCTTCTTGGTCTTTTCTAAGCATAAACTTATGTTCATAGCCGAGGAAGGCCTGTTTCGAAAGAAATATCAAATGTTTCTTGAAGTCGATTATGATGCAGTAGCATCCGTCTCCATACAAGCGAGTCATCGTCTTGAGATCACAGAGAAAAATGGATTAACCCATGCATTCACATCCTTTGGAAATGTGACAGCTAATCTAATAAAAACTGACACTCAACAATTCATGGCTAGAGAAAAAATAAGCTAAGGCGCGGGTATCCGGTGCTAGTGCCAAGGTAAGTCCTATGTAATAAGTAGTGTGAATTATGACTTCCTTTTTCGAATTATTAATTCCACGTAGTCTTTAGCTGGTTTCATAGTTACACAGAAGCCAGCTTCTTCGAGGGAACTGGCACGTTTAATAAACTCAGGCTTGTTAATAGTCCATTCACGTAACTTCATATGGATATGCCTCGTTATGGTTGAAGCTTTACCACTGCTGCCTGATTATGCACAGTAGACTTAACCACTTGGGCTTCTAATAGCGAAGCAATTACCCTTAGTGTGTGTGTACAGACAGCTGTGTAAATAGACGACGGCTGTCGTCAAGTTTGCACTGAAAGCCGTAACATCATCATTGTGTTTATATGAAAAGTAATACGATCCGATATGTCCCTAAAAGACGACGGAACGAAGCCTCTTATATCAAAGCTCAGTGTTCAGATGTTTGGTAACGCGCCCGCGTAGAGAATCATCTAAATCCAAAGAACAGAACACGCACGTACCGTAGTAGCTTACTGCAATTCTTCCGGTATTCCAGATTCACAAGGTACTGCTGTCTGACAGAAGCCACAGCCATAGCCTTTGAATCCATAATGCCTCGTAACATAGCGCCGTGTCATCTGTACATATCTACGACAAATCATCTTGTTATGGCCCTCCTCGGTGATCGCATTGATTGGACAACGCGTCATGCACTGCCCACATGTGCTTTGCATATGAAAAAGACAGTATGCATTGGGATGATCATAAGGTCGTAGCGTAGGCTCAATCTCAAGATTAACAATAACAGATCCTGTTCGCATAGCTTTTCCGACAGGGGTAATCAGACCATCAGATAATCCAAACGTACCAAGACCCGACGCATAAGTTGCATGGCGTTCAGACCAAGTAGAGGCGTATCCATACTTAACTGAGGTTTTCGACTCCCAAAGAGGCGATAGAAGAGGGGGGATGGCTTGAATATCATGTGTATGGAAGAAATCGACCATGTGTTGGCGAAGCGCATTATTGAAGCCTTCGCCAAAAATTCGTGATCGAGCCCAACGTTCACTTGGAAAATAAGTTTCCTGTCGGTGATCTCGCTTAGTCGCTTCGGTCTGAGGAAGGATCCAACTGATAATTGTGATGCGTTGCGCATCAAATCGATTCTCAGGATATTGGTTAGCGAGAAATTCCAGCGGTAACCGATAAAATTCACCGATATCTTGTTTATAGAATTGGAATAGTGGGTCACCTCCACTACTGAATCCCACAATAGGAGTCCCCCATGCAGGTTCATCATTCCATTTCTGCATACTGTTAACTGAGGACTTGGCGAATCCTTTTACTTCCTGAGTAATCCATTCAGCATGATCATGGTTTTGCATATATCCGAATCCCTTCTTTGATGCTAAACAGTGTGATTAATTCACGAATCAGCTTGTATAGATCATGGTTTTGCACAATAAATCACTTGTGGATATACATTATTTGTGGATATCCAGGTTGACACACATGCCATTCGATGAACGCCAGCATACAAAAAGCCCAGTCGGATTGTTTTCTAGAACATCTTTTCACAAGCTATATCCGATGTCACGTCTCCACAGCATATTTTACGTGCACTTCAAGCCTTCCTTGGCTATGAGCCTTAGCCTATGACGTTGCGAGTGAATATGAGTAGTCAAAACACTTACTATAGAAATCACAAAACGGCCACAATTTCATTGTGGACGATCATTTTTTTAGCAATAATGATCACCCAAGCTTTTCCACGAGTCAATGCTTCGGCATTAGCTCCTGATTTCACTGCCATAGACACCGAAGGACGTTCTTTTTCTCTTACCGATTTTCGGGGAGATGTTGTACTCTTAGAATTCATTCAAACGAACTCGAGTGAATGTATTGAGCAGGTACAGTATCTCAAGACTCTTCACAGTGAATTTGATGAAGATCTAGTATTAATATCGCTAAGTATCGATCAGAATGATACAATGGATGACCTCCGACAATTCCGAGAAACCTATGACACCAGATGGATCTATGCACCAACCACCTCGAATATCTATGAGAAATACAACGTGACTTCCGTTCCCACCATATATCTGATTGATCAGGAGGGTTTCATTCAACGTCACTTCGAAGGCGTAGTAGAAGATACCCTTCTTCGTCCAGAGATCGAACGTCTTCTGATTAGCCCCTTAATTATTACCACTATGCCAAGTCTCGAACAGATACATTTTCAGATAGACGAACGAGATTATTATTCTGATATAAACGGCACTATTCATGTTGATCTTCGCATCGGTCCGCATAATATCACTTTACTAGATACTCACTTTACCACTGATGGAGTTGAATATCAATTTAATACCTGGAGTGGTCATGTCACAGGAAATACCAATCCTCTTCTTATCAATGTCTCCGAGCCAATGAAGGCTATTGCTCTTCAGGCTAATTTTGCAAGTGCCGATCTGTTACCTCCTTCTGCCGATGCAGGTTTGGATCAACTTGTAAATGCTGGAGAAGTGGTAATCTTTGACGGATCTAATTCCTCGGACAATGTTGGCATCACCACGTATACCTGGACATTCAACGATGAGTCATGGCATACGTTAACAGGAGTACAAGCAACTTATATCTTTCATAACCCAGGCGAGTATCACGTGACCCTGAACATCACCGATGCTGCTGGTTTCTGGGCAACAGATTCTCTTATTATTATCGTCCAAGATCTCACACAACCAACCGCTCACGCAGGAGAAGATGTAACAGTTTTGGAGGACACCACTTTAATATTAAATGGTTCGGCGTCTTACGATAACGTAGAGATTCAAAGCTACATTTGGTCGTTCTGGGATGGCGGACCCGTAATTTTATCGGGAGTGACAGCGAATTACACCTTTCTTACTCCGGATACTTATCGAGTTACATTAACCGTATCAGATATTGCAGGGAACGAGGATACAGATAGCGTTATCATCACCGTTCTCGATGTCACCAACCCCATCGCTGATGCGGGACCAGATTTAGCTACCCTTGAGGACATGATACTCATCTTAAACGGGTCCTCATCCTGGGATGAAAACGATATCGTAAGCTACACATGGACCTTTATCGATCAGTATCCCATAAGCCTGAGTGGCGCATCAGTAAATTACACGTTCTACAATCCTGGCGAATACACAATCACGTTACTTGTGACAGATACTGCGGGAAATAAGGCTTCTGACACAACGATAATTCGTGTATTAGATATCACTAATCCCCGAGCAAATGCAGGGCAGAATCAAGTCACACATATTGGCGATCTCGTGACGTTTGATGCAGGTCTATCTACTGACAATGGACGAATCGTCAGTTATACTTGGACCTTTGGAGATGGTGACGAGAGCACTGGTAGCCCATCGACACATACATACATCGTCCCAGGCCAGTATAATGTCACTTTAAGCGTTCAAGATGCTGCGAACAACGTCGGGACAGATCACATCACTGTGATCGTTCTCGATCGAAAGACGTTAGTCATCGATGTACGATGGATTCCTCTCCTACTGATTTTCGCGACGATGAATCTTCTTATCGTTAAACAACTAAAGAAGCCCTGATTCTCTTTAGTTACGCTATCACCAGTATGAATCTTTTCTAGAAAACCACAGGGAGAATTTCATAGCATCTTAAGTAGTTGAAGTCATAACGAGTGAGTGCTCATATCCAACGGATTGAGTGAGCTTTAGGTGGAGAGCAATAAGAGTCTTATTTCCTCCTATTAAGATTCTCCACCTATTGCATACCTAATTACCACACGTTTTATCTAGCTAGCTATTTCTAGACTAAGAGCTCGAGTACGCGCGCGCGCGTAATCTTCGCTTCATCTGATGGAATTCTACATTACAACCATCACTAGGCTGAAGGGAGTTACATCCTGAACCTAGGGGATTTCTTAAAGAACTTGTGAAAAATGAATCTGAGCAAACCCGCCATAATGACCAAGATTGCCCAAGCATAGCGATCAGCACCTAACTCAGGATGGCCTGTGACAATTACGAGAACTTGGAGGAAGGCCATCAACCACCCGATACTTACCCAAAATAAATCAGAGTTAGCCTCGCTAAGGTACAAGACCCATCAGACACCTTATAATAAGATGTATTTATTCCACGTTTATAACTTAATGTACATTCCATTACAATATCTGATAACTAACATACATGTTTTTTCTAATATTAAGTCATATAGCATCTAACACAAAGACTCCTCGTAATTCTAGTTCATATGCTCAGGCCAGTAACGCTAGTTATAAATTTGACAGCATCTTAATTACCTCAAGCACAAGGCTGCCGAACCAAATCACGTGACAGCAATGGGTACACGATTTTGGTCATGGATTCTACTCTTAATAATTTCTCTTAGTGGAACCTTTGTGCTTCTCTCCTCACCTACCAATGACTCCAACGTGGTTGCAACACCTTTCTTCAGCGCAAGCACCACACAATCCAGCAATCGTCCTCCACGCGCATTTAGTGGAGGTCCCTACACAGGCATGGAGGGAACAATACTCCAATTTGATGGATCCGCATCGTGCGATCCTGACGGTATTATTACAACATATTATTGGATATTTGGTGATAACACGACTGCTACAGCTCCTAAACCTAACAAGCAGTACCAACAAGATGGAAATTATACTGTGACCTTAACTGTGACCGATGACCAAGGCGCGACCTCAAATCGAACCACATATGCCTTAATCTCTGATCGATCACCGTCGCCTAACTTCAGTGGCTCACCACTACAAGGTCCAGCACCTCTCCTCGTCCAATTCACTGATCAATCCGCATCATATGATGGGGTCATTGATTGGTATTGGGAATTTGATGAGAGTACTACAAGCACCATCACTCACCCGCTATATACCTACACTCTAAGTGGACTCTATTCCGTGACGGTAACCGTTACGGAAGCCGATGGTGATCACGAGACGATAACCAAATCCAACTACATCAACGTCTCTCAACCCACAGATCCACCCAGCCACACTGCCCCAACACTTATCACTCCTTCATCACCTCCAACCGTGACTGCTGGAACCACAGTCCGCCACACGATCATCGTCCAAAACAATGATGCTCCTTCGTTGAACCAATCAACCTTTCAATTCACCCCAACGGTCCCAACTAACTGGACAGCCTCGATCGAGCCTGTAATCGTTACCCTTGCCCCAGACGCTAATGCATCTATCGTCCTTGCCTTCAGTCCCCCCTCCACCACTCCTCCACAGCAATACAATCTCACCCTCAACGTCCACAACATTAAATACCCCACCCTCCACACAAGCCTCTCGCTTCCGATAGTAGTAGTCATACCACCTCCGGAACCCGCCACTCCCAGTATAACTCTCTCACCACCACGCCATAATGGACTCAACGATTCTTCAGCCCAATATGACATTTATATCCGGAACAACGATGCGCCATCATTTCCCCCTACCGACTTTACCATCAACACCACTCTCCCAACTATGTGGACAAGTAACACAAATCCAACCACTATACTTTTAGCCCCCGGAGAAAGTGTAATCACTACTCTCACCATCACAGCGCCTCGCACAGCCCCTCCACAGAACTACACCTTCACGGTCACAGTAACACATGGAGCCAACACCTCCTTTAACAGTGCCACCGCGGGCACCTTTCCAGTGAAGGGGCAAAACGGAGAGACTCCCTCCAATGGAGACCCAACGCCGACCCACCCACCTTTAAATGTATCAGTGATCTTCGAGCCCGAGATACCTACAAGTAACCAAACGGTCATCTTTACCATTCAAACAAACGCTTCTACCGATACTGAAGCCCAAATCCGGATCTATATCGACGACGTTCTAATCCATCAAGATATCCTGAATGGAACTTACATGTACGAAAGCGGACCCTTTTCAATAGGCTCACATACCTTTCGCATAGAAATTGAAGATGAACAAGGAATAATCACACGGGTACCCGCCAATAACACCCAGATATTCACTGTTACATCAGGTGAATTTTCATTACCATCATCCTCGTGGCAAGGTCTCGTCTTAGCTTTTCTGCCACTACTAATTCTCAACGGGATCAGTTATATCTTCAACCCAAAACGACCATCGTAATTCTACTGTGGTCCATGAAAATGGAGTCAAAAAAAGAGATAACATTGAGACTCATCGAATCTCATCGAGGTTTCCATGAATACGTTCGATCGCTGCGATCACTTTGCTTCGATCAATGTTACACGTTGCGCAAATCGCATCAGTTAACCCCCATCCACGTGGCGGACAACCTGGAATAAACGTACCACGATCCTGATAAGGACGTGTACAGCGACCCATCACAAGCGTTTTATCCGAGTATGGAGGCACTGAATCCTGTGTACCCATAAGGATCGTGAGGCCATCAAGGTTTTCTGCACATCCTGCCTCACGGATATAAAAGAGGGGGCTCTGAAGCTCCCCCTCACAGGCGCTGCAAGCCTTATCATCTAAAAGCATAACTCCTGGGTACCGTTTGGCAAACACCGTTTGAGGGTCAATAAATCGTTTCGCCACCGATGCAATATGTTCTCCAGCAATATTGATTGCTTCGGAATCCAGAACTCCTAACTCCTTTTCCGCCGCCAAATCCAACATTAAAATCCGAGTAGGATCAAACCCCATTACTCGTGCCCCTACAGCATCCACCGCAACAGGATCCTGCCCCGCAAGAATAAGATTCATATGAGCCGCATCTTCGCCTTCCCATAACCCCCCTAACCCCACGAGACCATCAACAATGGTGAAATGTGGCCTCACTATTTGATTGAGATCCACGATCGCACGTTCCAGACCCAATTGATGCGTCTTGCGCTTCTCCTGACCAGGCATAACTCCTTTCATGTTTTTCAGACTTAAAGTAACAATCGTTCGACGATGCGTCTTTAACACCGGTACACTGATAATGACATCACTCTCCACGACAGTCTTCGCGATCAGAACACGATCCATCACATAATAATCCGGGATCTCCACAGATACCGAAGTATCGCGGTTGAGATCAACACAATCAACACCCAGACGATCCGCCACTTCCTGAGTCCCTGAGCGTCTGAAGGCATCCAATGTATCAGCACGAGCGCCAATTACATCATACCCATACCCACTCCCCTCACCAATCACCACACGTGCAGGACGGCACGCCAACACTAGTCTAAGGACAGCTTCAGTGACTTGACAATCCGTGATCACTCCAGTTCCCGATTGCGTCGGAGTAACCAAATTTGGTTTCACGAGCACTTGGCTGCTTGGCGCAATCACCGAAGATAATCCCCCTGCCAGACTCACAGCAGTGTTTACCGCCGCTTCAGTATCTTCATTCCGCCTTCTCACAAGGGACACAGATGCCATTTTTCCAACCCAGCGATAATATAGATTCCCTTCCTTTTAGATTATTTGACTAATTAACCACCACAAGCTTCCAAACTCGTCAAGTGGAATTACATTGATTAAGCGTTTTTGGATCCGATTTTCAAATTCATAAACCCTATTTTGATGAGTTGTCAACTAGTCATAGAAATTCATACACATTTGAAAACCTATATACGTGTATGATGCGTTTGGAGATTTCATTGTGTTGCAACGAATCTACGACATGACGCAAACCGCCAAGTTTTTAATGGCAATTCACCGGAATCCATGGCGTCCACCCCACGCCCTGCAAAAGATGCGTGAGGAGATGCTGAGATCTGTAGTGCATCACGCGTATACACATACTACCTTTTATCGTCGACTCTACCAATCCCATGGCATTAAACCAAGTGATATTCAGTCACTCGAGGACATTGTGAAATTACCTATTGTGTCAAAACAGAGTCTTCGCGCATGTTCAATTCAGGAGCGAACGAGTCGACAATATAACCTCAAAACTTGCTATGAAGGCCACACTTCAGGGTCAACGGGCGAGCCATTTCGGGTTTATACCGAGCCCCGAGCCTTCAATTATCAGCGAGCATTACATGCGAGACGGCTCTTCATCTACGGATATAAGCCTTGGAATACTATCGTGATCTTTGGTCCGTATTGGGCTGGAGACATCTCCATAATGAAGCAGCGGCGTCTGCGCGCTGGTCTCCTAAATATGATGAATTTTGATGCTAACCGTCTCTCTTTACTCGATGATCCTGTTGATAATCTTGCTGTTCTCCGTGCGATCCAACCACAGGTGATCTGGTGCCCACCATCCTATCTCGAGCTTCTTGCGGAAACTGCATACCATCGCCGTATCACCGATGTCCAGCCGCAACTAGTTATCTGTGGAGCTGAAATGTTGGATCCAAAGACACGTAAGCTTGCAGAATCTGTATTTAACACGGAAATCTTTGATGAATACGGAACGGTTGATGTAGCCTCACGAAACATCGCTTGGCAGTGTCACTGTCATAATGGCTATCACATCAACCTTGACGCTGTGCATCTTGAATTTGTACGGGATGGAGAACTCGTGGCGCCTGGGGAAGAAGGACAGATTGTAGCGACGAATCTATTCCGATACGCCACGCCCATGATTCGATATATGATTGGAGATATTGGCATTCCAGCTGAGGCTCCATGTCCTTGCGGACGTGGATTTCCGTTAATGCGATCGATTGAAGGACGCTCTGATGATCATATCGTTCTGCACAATGGTCGACTAATCTCGCCATTAGTGGTCTTAATCCAATTCCGCGCGATTCCAGGCATCTATCGATTCCAACTTGTACAAGAAACCATTGATCAGGTTACTGTCTTCATTGAACCTACTGTACGAGCCTCACAGCCTCAAATATCTACAGCAGTTCACAACATATGTAACAAACTCTTCAACAAGATGATGGCGATTGAGCTTGTATTTGGCCCGATAATAATTCCAAAAGGGCGGAAATATAGAGCCATACAATCAAGAGTCGGTCGGATAAAGAATAGTTAGATTGGACATGTGCACTTGAATATTGACGTTCACTGAACTTCGCTCTGAGAATCCTCTCCATGGGATCGGCGATGATTTTTTAACGGTTTTAAACCAAAGACGATAACGACAAACGCACCTAAACAGAGAATATATTCCCACACTCTTCTTCACTCCATCAGAATACTGATGAACATTGAGACAGGGAAATCAGTACTCAGATTAATAAGAGGTCAGAAGATCCTCTGTAGAATATCTGTTCTACACTTCTATTCTTTCCTCTATATCGGGTGTTATTCCAAACTATGCGCACACGTAAGTCGAACCGCTAGCTAGCTAAAGAAACGAGGCTTGGTACAATGATTGACTAGCTTTCAGGTTTTTTCACAAACTTCCCTTTGTCATTTCGCCAAAACTCTAGGAACTTGCCCTTACGAAAGATCCATTCATGGTGTACCTCTGATGTCTGCAATGATTTCTCTTGAAGAACACGGAAAAACCGCTCTTTTATCTCATCCGAAGGAGAAATAATAGCGTCATTGTTGGACATGAAGGTGGTTGGCGCTTCATCTTTGATAATGGAGGGGGGTAATTCCGTATTGTGTGGATTGTCTAGTGACTGGGGAGCCAAGTAGGGCTGATCGAATTTAGAAAGAATAGGCTCGTCAATCACCGGTGGTTGTACCTCCTCAGCTGATGGATGAAGTAACTTCTCAATTGGGATAGGATGGGTCTCATGTGTGAAGCGTTCGTTGATTATTTGTTTGAGCAGGGTTAATTGGTCATGGTCGGTGGGGATCCCTTCGATGACCAGAATCTGGTATCCCTCAGCGATTTGTTTCGCAGTCGTGCTTAGTTGGGGTATGGCGACAAAGATTGGAAGGTCTGCTTGGATCTCAGAGAGTTTATACAGATAGAGGATCAATTGAGACGCGGTGACTTCTGGTTCATTGACCCGATGCTCAATCACGATATTCTCTTTGTTTGCATTGGTCGCGATTAGACTGAAATAGTGTTGAATACCGCTTTTTTCACCTATAATCGATCCGGGCATCTCCACCTCGAATCTAAGATCAAGTAGTAACGCATAGATGCTCTCGAGACTTGTCACGTTCTGCTGGATCTCGCTCTCTCGTTTAGGATTCAGGGCATATTTCGAGATAGTCTGAATCAGAGCTTCGCGCGCGCGCGGGGGATCGTAACCCATAATAATCACATCAAGTTAAACAGATGAAAGTATGGGAATCAGAATCAAATCAGTACATGCTCGAGAAGTATTTGGACGTCAGCTTTATCCAGCAGTAGAAACCACCGTTGTTACAGACAGTGGGGCATCGGGCACCGCAGTCGTTGCGGCTGGCGCCTCGATTGGAACCCATGAATCTGCGTTTGTTTTTGATACGGATCGCTTTGAAGGAAAAGGCGTGACAAGAGCAGTAACTAATGTGAATGACGTCATTGCCCCTACATTAATCGATATGGAGGTGACGCAGCAGCGAGATATTGACGAGACGCTGCTGAATCTCGATGGCAGTGACAACAAATCTCGGTTGGGAGCGAACGCGATGGGGAGCGTGTCAGCAGCTGTGTTGAGAGCGGCAGCGAATGCGTTGCGTGTTCCCTTGTACCGGTATATTGGGGGAATAAATGCGACGATTTTACCGGTTCCTGGTGCGAAAGCGGTTGGTGATCAGGGCACACGATACGGGAGAAAGCAGGACCCCGTTCATGGCAAGCCCAGTTATGAGTTTGTATGTTATGGATTTACCTCGTTCACAGAAGCTGCTTACGCTGGGTGGAAGACTCAACGTTGTATGCTGAAACGTTTCCAAGAACGCAAATTTCCTCTCATTTATACATATGGCGTACATACTCCGGTGCTCTTTGATCGGTTTCAACATGA
>JAOZHK010000099.1 GCA_026014905.1 Candidatus Bathyarchaeota archaeon | reverse complement strand
GAGTGATGAGAAAATCAATGCTTAATCGGCGTTGAAAAACGAGGGTTTCAAGTCCTTCCCAAGCAATGTGATAACCTGTAAGAATGGCGGTCGCCACAAACAGGATTGTAGCAATTAATGTCTGGGAAAAGACAAACCTAATGATTAATCCGATACTAAACAGTATGGCTGATGATGCGATGAGGCCAATTCGTCGATCTGCCCAGACAGATCCTGACTCTATGTCCGGTTCTCTATCGCATCTGGGACAGCTTAAGGGATCGATAGTATGATGTTGATGCATTGGCTCATATCCTAGATTAGGACTCTGGTATTCGCTCTTATTTATTAATGTAATGCTAATTAATCGGGAGAATTTAATAAAATTTATTAAAAGGATGACTATTATTTAGTAAACGGGTTAAGGAGCTCCCACAATGCCCGTTATTAGTTTTTCGCTCACAAGTCACTTATTACAACGATTTGATCGTTTTATGCGAGACCGGGGATATTCAAGCCGCTCTGAAGCCATTCGAGATGCCATCCGAGATACGTTAACTGAATACGATCTCGGACGACTGGAACAAGGTGCAGTCACTGCAACCGTGACCGTCATAACTGAACGTGAGCGCCATGATGTCGATCAACGACTAATGCGACTTCGGCATGACTATAATACCATCATTTCAGGCAACATGCATATCCATCTAGGTAGCAACTATTGTTTAGAAATCTTCATAACAGAAGGGGAAGTCGATCAAGTATTGACATTTATTGGTCGTATAAGAGCCATGCGAGGAATTCAACAAGTCAAATTTACCATGGTGCCATTAACCCCAGCTAACTAGCCTACTTCAGTTAACGCGCTCGTGAGTTTCAATTCTTCTTTCTTTTTCTGCCAATTATGATAATCTATTAACTACGCTCACGTGTTTTCGCATTCACTTTCTTTTTTATCATAGAACACACCCAGTCGAGGGTCAACATGAGACCAGTCCCTGTTCTCCGCAAAGAAATCTGCTCTATCCTGATCGGTTGTAGGGGCAGTAACGAATTCACACAATTCATCGCCCAAAGGTAGACACTTGGTATGTATAAGCTTCTCTCCTGGATTCATTGCCATAGTCTTCGCGGCGTCGATGAGGCAGTAAAGACTGCCAATATCGCCTTCTTCCGACTCGAGCACCAACTTTCCCAACTCACAGAGCCGAGGTTGTCCCTCACGGTTCTCCCAGAATCCATATTTCGGAAGGCTCTGGAAACCGCGCTGTGTCCGATCTGCCACCCGTAATCCATAGTTCTTAATGGCTTTCAACACCAATAATTTACCTTTTTCCCAACCAAATTCCTTGACAAGAGTTTTGGCATAAGCCAGATGAAGCAGTGCCAATCGCTGGGTAACGACTTTAACCTGATGCTCAGCCTCCTTCAGCGGCACCATCTCTTCGTTATTCGACTCCATATTCTATTCACTCATTCAGTCTATATCACTATAAATTAACTTTCGTTGATCTAGGATTTAAGAGGTAGCTAGTTCAAACTACGCTTACTCTTATCCTATGTGGGTTACTTATATCTAATATTGCTATGATATATGACACCTTGTGAAAGATATTATGTTAAAGGGAAGTAGAAGAACATGATTCATCGAGTAACTATTATTCTGGCAGAATATTGTCCCCATTGTGTCCCCTTCTCCCTCAGTAATGCAAAGAAAATTGCACATGACCTAAATGTCCCCCTTCGTGTACTAAATATTGAAAATTCTGCACAGGAATTGTTAGCTGATAAACTTGTCAAAGAGCATGGAGATTGGTCAGAGGATTATTTAATACCCCAAGTCTTTGTCGAATATGCTGATGGACGAGTGATCCATCTCCTTACAGGGTTTTCAGAGGCTGTATCTGCAACAGAATCTGCATGGCAAGCCCTGTTCTCGAGCAGTTTTTACAAGAATCTGGTGCATGAACAAGCTGAAACCCATCGTAACACGTTGAAAGATATTGTAGAAAACGACTTGACTTTTTCAAATCAATGTCGAAGACATTGCACTAAGTCTACATCCTTCATCGAATTATGGTCCAATCCAACGAAAATGGTAAAAGCGTACGTGTGTCCAGGTGGATATGTATCTCGTGTTATTGCTTTCAGCATGCATCCTGCCGTTACTTGGTTCAGAAACTTCATTGTGAATCAAGGTGTTGGTGAGATCCTGAATGATCGTGATCTCCGACTTGCATCTAGGCATGGATGGGAATTAGAAACGGATATATCACACACATTCAAACACATCAGCCCGACTGGTATAATATACGAAGTCTATTGGACAACGTATCCGAAGACCGATGAAGAACGACGACGAGGACTTTTCCTCTGTTCTGATGATGAACAGAGTATAGGATGTAAACGACTATTCGTCCAAAACATCAATTCACCAAGGGAACGTTGTCCACAATGTAATATGTCTGACATTTAGATTGAATGATTTCAATGACTAGTCAGTGAACTACGTGCATGTTGAATATCCAATGATGCTAGCTATCGCTGTGGAACTCATGATATGGCGGGCCCGGCGGGAATTGAACCCACGACCACCGGGTATCTTCTCCTTGTTAAAAGCTTCATCGCGAAATAGCGGTTGCTACTTCCCACCGATGCTCTATCCTTGCTGAGCTACGGGCCCTCGAGATCCTGTATCGAATCATTAGGCAGATTGACTTCATTTAAAGCTTTCTAAGTCTTTCTGAAGTTAGTTACTCGTATGAATTTAGTTGTGCTTCTCAATAAAATGGCGTTGAAAGCTAACGACTAACTTACTACACGTGCAATGCATGCTGGAGAGGCACATCAATCATTTATAACCGAATAATCAGATAATTTAGTAAAACATATTGAAAAATTGGTGACAACGGTTATGCTAAGCTCTAGAGCTGAGATTGGAATCATAGGCGGAACAGGAGTCTATGATCAAGACATTTTAGAAAATGTGAAGGAAGTGAATATTCACACTCCCTACGGGCATACGTCATCTTTGATTACGGTTGGCTGCTATCAAGGTCGGACAATTGCATTTATTCCCCGCCATGGTAAACACCATCAATTTCCCCCCCATAACATTCCATTCCGGGCTAATATCTGGGCACTTAAACAATTAGGTGTCACACGAATCATTTCGCCATCTGCAGTTGGAAGTTTACGAGAAGATTATCGCCCCTCTGAATTTGTGATTATTGATCAATTTATTGATCGCACGAAGAATCGTGGTGATACTTTCTATGATGGTGGCCAGATTTGCCATATCTCAACTGCAGAACCTTTCTGCCCTGAACTACGGGCGATCTTTGCGTCATCGTCAAAGATACTGCAGCTCCCTTTTCATGACCGTGGCACCTATGTGTGCATTCAGGGTCCTCGATTCTCCACAAAGGCGGAATCACAGCTTTTTCGATCTTGGGGAGCGGATGTCATTGGAATGACCTTGTTTCCCGAAGTGGTTCTCGCTCGAGAAGCTGAGATATGCTTCACAACAGTCGCCATGATAACGGATTACGATGTATGGGCTGATAAACCCGTTTCTACGGAAGAAGTGATCCATACGATGGCGTCCAATGTGAAAAATATTCGAAAATTAATCATGGAAACGATTCCTAAAATTCCTGCTCACAGGACCTGCTCATGTGGTCAGGCATTGCAGGGCGCACTCATCTAACAATCTGCCACTGTGTCGACCCCCCTAAATAGCAATATTTTTGCAAAAAGGGGAAAGAGACGATGTTTACCGATAGATTGATAAAGCTTAGCCTGTGAGTGACGTGATAGAGAGGTACTCCTGAAATCGCTCTTCGATCTCCGTAGTTGAAAGGGTAAGAAGGCGATTAACGCTGAAGTCTTCTACAACAAAAGATCCCATCACGTGTCCATAAACAATGGCTTCTTTTAATGTCTGTTCATTTACTGCGTGTTTTCGAGCGATATGTCCGAGAAATCCTCCTGCAAAGGCATCTCCTGCTCCTGTTGGGTCAATAACTTCGGATACTGGAAAAGCTGGGCTGGGAAACACGTTGGTATTAGTGGTTAAAAGTGCGCCGTGTTCTCCTTTTTTAATCACGATACAATTGACACCCCAATCCAAAGCTATTTGTGAGCATTTCACTAGATTATTGATCCCGCTCAGCAGACACATTTCTTCATTATTGATAAGTAAGACATCAGATTTCGCGATAACGTTCATAAATTGCTCACGCTTTGTATCAATCCAAAGGTTAATCGTATCGGATACAATGAATTTTGGGTGTAATGCTTGCTCTAGAACCATTAGTTGATGATCGGGGTCGATGTTTCCTAAATAGAGATATTCAGCAGTGAGATAGTCATCAATGAGGATTGGTTGAAAATGTTCGAGCACGTTCAATTCTGTCTTAATTGTGGTTCGCTTATTTAAATCAAAGCCAAACTTAGATTTATATCGAAAAGTTTTTCCTTTTTGAACTTGTACACCGCGAAGATCTACTTTCGAATCCAGTAGTTTTCGGTATTTTTCTGGAAAATCTGTTCCAATTACTCCAACAATTCCTGTGGGATGAAAAAATGACGATGCAAGAGAAAAATAGGCAGCCGAGCCTCCTAACACATCGATGACGTTCATGGTTGGTGTATAAGTAGTATCTAATCCTATCGTGCCGATTGCGACAATCACGGTTATCACAAGATTGTTAGCTATTGTTGAGAAAGAGAAAAGGAGATAATAGTCTTTTGGAAGTTGTGATTCTCTGAAAACCAGAAATTATCAGGATGCGTGCATTATTTAATACGAGTATCTTGCTCGCTATCGGGGTAATGAAGAAGCTCCTGAAACCATGGGGCACATACGTTCCAGCTCTATTATGATAAAACCGGTATTAAACATGCCTCTACACAACGAGAAATCCTTGATAAACGGCTCTTTTGTGAGAAAATGTTTTAAATAACCATACTTTTAATAGGTAAGCACATTACCCAAAGCGCCACACCAGAAAAGAGGTCATAGAATGTCCGACGATCAAAATGTAGTCTATATTGGAAGAAAACCCGTTATGAGCTACGTCCTAGCGGTCATCACCTACCTCAACACACCTGATGCCAAAGAAGTTGTGTTAAAGGCTAGGGGAAGAGCCATCACCACTGCAGTTGATGTAGCCGAAATAACCCGACGTCGATTTATGGAAAAAATAAAAATCGATAAAATCAACATTGGAACCGAAGAGCTCACCGAACAAGATGGACGTACCCGCGCCGTATCAACCATCGAAATCATACTAGTTCTTTAGGCTTCGAAGCCACTCCGGCTGAACTAGGGCTATGCGGCAGTAACTTTTCCTGTTTATCTTTAATCGTTTCTGTGAAGCTGCGAGCTAGAAGAGTTTTAGTTCACCTGTAATCTGATCAATACTCTGAGCTTTCCATGGACCAATTCCCAATGCTGTGGGCGTGTTTGGAGGTAATTGGGTGAGTCCTCGATCGATAATTAAGGCATGTGGAATACCTAATCGTTTTGCTTGTTTTTGTAACTCAAGAAGCTCGTCGAGAGAAAACACCTTCACAACGATTTTCTTAGCCCCCCCATGTTTCCATGCTTTCCAGATTGAACGGTCGCGTTTTTTTGTGGTTTCAGAAGCTTCTAAGCATGCATGACAAGCTTGACTGATCAGTTTACCGATGTCCATCGATAAATCTTTCCGGAGAATGATTAGTTGTTTCACAAGAATCCCTCAGCATTGTATTGAAAGATCATTGTAGGTATTTTGTACTAAATTAAGGATTTCGGTATCATTATGATCAGGACGCTGACGTGTTCGAGATAGAGTTTAGTAAAATACGGTAGGGGATATTTCGAACAGCGAGCTATTTCGTGATTTTTGTAATTTTAAAGGTTACGAGATTCTTTTTGTCGGAACACTCATAGGTTCCTTCATCAGGGCTTTCCCACCATGGAATGAATCCTCCCATAACTGCGGCCATTAAGACAGGAAAGAGGTCGTGATAAACAAAACCACATATTCCTCCTGTTTTATGGGTGTTAATCACGAATTCGTCGCCTATGTTATGGCCTGCAGCACATAAGCCTTTCACTGAAATGACTTTGGCTACAAATTCAACGTCTCTCCACGACACACATGTCACCGTACCCATAACCTTGTAGATATCCATTTAAAGTTGTCTGCAGCTTTAAAAGAGAATTCCTCAGATAATAGATTATGACCCAAAACTCGAAACGCGAGCTAGCCCGCATTAAAATAGAGATTGTCCAGAAAGCTGGTAGCGGTGCGCTGGATCGCAATCCGGTGTTAGCGTTTCAGAATGATCATTCATGTCAGACTTGTCACGCCATCATGAACGTGCGGTTTCTTGATTATTTGATCGCTGGGGATTTTACCTTTGGAAAATCCGAAACGATTGAAACCGTGTATGCAGCGCCCACCCTCATTGGATTACATCGCGAGTATGAACAATCCACTCCAATAATCATCAAAATTCCATGTCAAACCTGTGGTATTGAAAACTCATTTAGCCCTATCAGCCTCGAGTATTTACTACATATTTTACAGCAAGCCCACAATTTCGCGTTTTATGCGTAACCCGTACATGATAATCAACGAATAGCGTTGCCGACAACGTTTCCGATGGCTCTTTCGAAGAGTTTTTATGGATCAATTTCATCTAGACCTCTAGCCTGCGGTAAATTCAGAGTTTATGGTGAATAATCGAAATGCCCGTCTGCATCTGGTGTGGTCATACCATTATGCCACGTGAAAAAGCCGTCAAATTTCCATGTCCCTCATGTAGCGAATTCGTCATGTGGCGCTGCGAGAAATGTCGTACCTTTGGACGGGCGTATAAATGTCCCTCTTGTGGGTTTACAGGACCCTAAAACGATTCGTATACACGCGCGCCAGATGAGTAATGAGTACACGCGCGTATTTATGACGCTAATTTTTACTCCTTTCACTTTTGGAGAATTTATATCCAGCGGCACCCTTATGTACCCGAAAACACGATCTGGTACCACATAAAGGGGGATTTGAATGCCGTCTAACCTTGAGTTAACTGATCTT
>JAOZHK010000197.1 GCA_026014905.1 Candidatus Bathyarchaeota archaeon | reverse complement strand
AACGAAAAATGAGGGAGCTGGTTTTTGGACGGGGTCGTTCTTTGAAATCTAAGATGTGAAGCATTCGTTCTTTCATTTCAGTAACAGCGTAATCTGTGCGCGTATTCCCTTCGATGATGTAACCTTCGCCTTGTCGAATGTATTTGCGTTTACGAACCAATGATCGATATACCGTATAGTCTTGTCCATTGACTTCGAATTCAAGCTGAACCCATCCTTCGTTTTCTTTCCCTCGAAGCAGGTGCTGTCCTTCGATGTCGCCTAACCCAAATAACGCGAACTCAATCGCTAACAGAATCGTTGACTTGCCGGACCCGACGTCGCCTTGGAACAGGATAGTGCCAGTCGAAAAGACAATGGGGTGATGGATAGTGTAGCTTCTGATGTTGTACATCTGTAACTTCTTGATGATCATTCGGGCTCCTCCAACTTGGTCACTTCTAGGATGTCATGTAATACTCGATTCCGAAAATCAGCGTTGGTTTCCCCTTCTTTCTTTTCGACTCGGAGGGCGTTAAGTAATTTCTGTGCGAGTTCTATCCCCTTTTTACCGCTGAGTGTCTTTTGTAGAAACCGTTTCGTTTTCGCACTTGTTATGGATGGGTCAATATTAAATCCGCTTATGGCCTCTTGAAAAATTCGTTCCTCGATTTCTGATTTAGTGCCGCCTTTGACGGTCACTTCTCTTCGTTCTTGTGACTGCAATGCGTATCTATTGATGTTTGCGTAGACGGCGCCTTTATCCCGTAAAGATTCTTTAAAGCTCTGGAAATCGATGTCGACGGGGCGCCCTGACATCATGGTTCCGGATATCCGGAAGAGCACGATTGTATCGTGGAGACTCATGGGTTGGGCTATCGACAATAGGGATTCTTCAATTTGGCTCGCGGTTTTGTTCTCAGCGTTTATATGGTGATAGATGACGTTGCTGGTGGGCACTGGTATGAATTTCGTGGTTATAAGTGTGGAATCAAATTCGGAGATGTAGAATCCTCGCTGTTCTCCGCGGGCCATGTCTTCAAGATCTCGAAAATCTGTGGCAAATAATGGACCTGGGTATACCACAGAGGCATGATCTGTGAAGTGGCCGATGTGTTTCTTATGAATGTTTCCACCTGCATAGTAATCAAAGCCTCTGGGAAACAGGGAAATTGGAATGCTTTGTGCTTCGGGGATATATCCTGGATTCATTTCGGTGATGGAGGTATGGAAGAGGAATATTTTGAATCCCGCTTCGTGTTCCAGTTGTTCAGTGTTGAGGTGTTCATAGTATTGTTTTTCGAGTCCGGTTTTCCTTCCCGGGATGCCCGTGATTTTCGCGCCTGTTGCAGGGTCTTTAACAAATTGAAGCTCAAGTACCTCGTCATCATATTGTCCTTGTGACACTTTTTCAAATAATTCGGTGCTTTCCAATACATCAATCATGGACACCGTATGTGGGCTGTAGTCGTGTGAACCATAGACCATGTACACGGGAATGCCTTGGTTACGTGCACATTGCAACTTCTCAACTGCTTGTTTTACATATGATAGGTTCGGGAGATTAGTGTCAAAAAGGTCTCCAGAGATGATGATAAAATTCACGTTCTCCGTGATACAGATATCAATGGCGTGTTCAAAGGCGTGGAGATTCATGTTCCGAAGGGTTTCATCTCGCCAGGCTCCAATATGGCAATCGGCCATGTGTGCAAATCTGTACATTGTGATCACACAAAGCGTCGTTTCGCTGTTTTTGTGGCGGTTCTAAATTGTTGAATGTACTCTTCAAAGAGCGGAGCTTGAATAGGAATCGCAAACTTTGTGAAGTTTGAGCTGATGATAGCTTCGCCTTTATCTAAACTTGCAATGTTTCTGTCATCCGCGGATAAGTCTTGCGACGCGCTATTGATTATTGCGGCGCGTTCCGAGACTAATTCGTTGCCCAGAATAATTTTGGTATTCATGTTTGCAAGGATGGTTTTGGGAATGATGCTGGCGAGTTGGGTGATCGCGATTAATCCCACTTTGAATTTGCGTCCCTCTCGGGCAATATCGCTATAGATGTTTTTGCCTTGTGACGTCAGCACGTCTGTGCTGAGCACGCGTGGCGCTTCTTCTAAAATCACGCTAATCACTGGTTTATCCTTTAACGAGCCTTTTTGTTTGTAGTATTTGTATCGGAACATGGCTTCTTGCAGGACCATGCTGCCCAGTAGGAGTTCAATCTCATCCGTGAAGAGTGAAGTATCGAGAATAATTTTCTTGCCATGCTCTAAGCCATCCAATATATCTTTTAGCGTGGACAAGCCTAAGGAGGTGCTAAATACTTTTGTCCGAGAGAGGACGTTGCCATGGTCATCGGTATGTATACCCAGCATTGTGTCCATTTTTCGTTGAAGCACACTGGTGGTGCGCGGATCGACGTTGAGTAAATCGGTGCCTCTCGCGATTTCAGTTAACCAGTTATCATGATACCTGTTATAAGCCACGTACAATGCTTGTTCTTGTGCTTCGGTGAAGTGGATGATGCCTTGGAAATGCCATGGTTTAATCAAAGTGATATGAAAAATGAGGGATACTGCTCCTCGACTAGGTTGTAAACTATAATAGGTAAGGTATTCGTTACTTCGAGGGTGATCTTTCATGCCTTTTCCTTGTCTCCCAAAATATTCGTCATGGGGGTCAAGGACAAGCATGCCGCAATAATCTTTGTCTAACACATCCCAGAGCATGACTTTCACAAGGTTGCTTTTTCCCCGCCCCGTTGTGGCGGGTATGACCACGTGATGGGTAAATACGTCCCGCCCATTCAGATACACGGGTACATCTAACACCTTCGCGCCACTTCGAATATTACCAAAAAAGACGGGATGCGATGGGGGTGTCAAAAAGTAAAAATCCCCTTTCGATACATGTCGCACATCTCCCATAAATGGGGGGAGCTCTTTCGGTATCCGTATCTCGCCGTCTTCGATTTGGGCAACCGCTTTCACTTGGATAATACTGTAATTGCGCAAGTTAGGGTTCATGAAATCGAGCTCCGCAGCATAGCCTTCCAGCTTCATACCTGAGACCATTTCAAGATGCTTTAACGGGATCTGGCTTCCATAAAGGACATCATAGACTTGCAGTAGAAGAAACGCTGCCTCCTGTTGCACGAGAAGGAGGTCTCCCAGTTGGACTTTCGCGCCACTCTTTTGTCGAATCAGGATGTCGCCATGTTTACCTGAGATGATACTTCCAATCATTTCCATTCTATTCACCTGCAAGCGTATCTAATAGTGAATGCGCATCGATGCATTTCAAGTGTCGACTAATTCTAGACCACAAGTCAGAGGACGCTGCAGCGGACATAAATTGCACTTTATGTGAATCCTTTTCTCGGTCCGTTACCCGGGCTAATTGATCCGCTTCAATCAAGCCATAGGGATAGCCTGGAAAACAAATATCCACGGAGTTCAGGGCTACCGTACCTATTACTGTTCGCAGGGCTTTCAATCCCATGTTCTGAAATTGATCGCGTAAGATCTCAAATCGAAACACATACTCTGAGTTCTTCTGGAGTTTGACCGCAAACAGTTCGGCTCGATGATCTGGATGAGCAATATCGACGATAGGATGGTAGTACCAGGAACCTGTTTTGAGATCCGTTTGCTCAGCTAACATACCGATAGAAGACAACAGTGGATATCCTGTCGTTGTGAAGAGCCTTGACGTTTTCGCTAAACCAGAAAAAATGACTCCTTTCTGCATTGCTGCTTCATAGGTGGAGTTCGCATACTTTGCTTCATTCGTGATGCTTGTTTGTAAGGTGCCATCTTTCACGACGATATCATTTGCTTCTAACTCATGTTCTATGAGATATTGTGCATACGACCATTCAGCGAATAATCGCGCACAATCAGCCACTCGATCAATAGAGGCTCGTTGGCGTCCAGTCATTAACGTATCATCAAATGAATTAAACCGTAGATCACGAGGATCTGGAAGTAATTTTCGCCATTCATCATTAACGGATATGAACTCCGTCTCGTAGATTATTTGATTATTTTCCGAAGCAGCGCAACAAATAGTGTAAAATTCAATCCGATTGGGACGAGGATTCTGTGTTTTCTCCTGACCGTTAAACTGGCAGGAATGTAATCGAGTCAATTCGACAACGAAGTTCGGTGCCCGTACGATGGATACATTGCCTCCATCGATAAAACACAACGTTCGACTACTGTCAGCCGCATCAATTGGATGGAAGTGTTCAGGACGAAACTTGATGGCATGATATCGTGGATCTTCAAACAGAGGATCGCCTACAGGAATGTTGCTGACTCGATCTGCAAGGTTTTCCAAAACCATGTGAATCGGGAGTTGTTTATTCATCAAAGAACTATCACCTACGCGCGCGTAGATCAACGAATCTTAAGCGGTCAATCTGTGTGTCGACTAATTTATATGATACTAGACTGACAACATGACTTAAGAGGAATATGTGGAGGCTTCCTGCAGCTAGCTAGTTGATTATAAAGCACAACTTCATAAATCTCTCTTACCTCGTTGATCCACACGCTATTTATATTTCTTAATTTCTAGTTTAGTTAGCTAAGAAATAGCGCTCCTGTATAATAAACTGGCGTCATAAGTTACTTGAAGGGTGTATTTTATGTCTTTCAAATATCCACGTTTACCCGATATTAGTGCTACCACTCAACTAGCATCTTTTGTCTCCGATTTAACCTTCTCTGATATTCCTCTAGGTGTCATAGAAAAAGCTAAAGTGACTCTTCTCGACACAATTGGCTGTGCAATCGCTGGTATCGACGCTGAAGCTACCAGAGCCGCCCTTTCTGTCGTGCGCATGCTTGGAGGGGCTTCTGTATCATCCATTCTGGGATATTCTGAGAAAACATCATCAGCAAATGCAGCTTTCATCAATGCTATTATGGCAAAAAGCTACGATTTTGATGGGCCTCAGATCGGTGGCCACGGGTCTCCAATAATGATTCCAGTCAGTCTCGCACTAGCCGAATGGTCAAGTCTTTCGGGACGAGATTTGATCACAAGTATCGTTGCAGGAGTTGAGGTGATGGGTCGAGTTGCTGAAGCCTTAGGTCCTCAACATCAAGTTCTCCATGGATTTCATCGAACGGCAACCTCAGGGGTTTTTGGGGCAGTAGCAACTGCGGGGAAACTCTTGAACTTACGGAAAAAACAATTAGCTAACGCATTTGGAATATCTGGAAGTTGTGTTGGTGGAACCGAAGCTTATTTACAACCAGGTGGAGCTTGGACGAATTCCTTGCACTGTGGAAAACCGGCTTTTGATGGTATTTTAAGCGCATTGCTGGCTCAACACGACTTTACGGG
>JAOZHK010000063.1 GCA_026014905.1 Candidatus Bathyarchaeota archaeon | reverse complement strand
TTAAACTCGTTACGCGCGCGCGTTTCAGGAGAGAGTCGATGTGTTTACGCGAGGGTTCCAGTGTCTCAGTTGTCAGCGGGAGTATTCGGAGTCAACTTCCTATATCTGTCCTGCCTGCCAAGGAATATTTGACATCACGTACGACTATGAATGTCTCGCCGCGAGTATTGATAAACAGGTTATGGAGCAACGTAGCAACCGTTCTATTTGGCGATATAAGGAATTTCTCCCTGTGCAGGCTCAGTCTGCAGTAACCTTGGGAGAAGGATGCACTCCCTTGATTCATGCCCCATCCCTGGGTGATCTCCTGGATATCACGCAACTACGTTTGAAACTCGATTTTACGTGTCCTACAGGATCTTTTAAAGATCGAGGAGCCAGTGTCATGATCTCGCGGGCTCGCCAGACCGCTAAGAAAGTTGCCATCGACTCTTCAGGAAATGCCGCTGCTGCCGTATCGGGCTATGCTGCCCGCGCAGGATTAGACTGCTATGTCTTTGCACCATCATATGCCAGTATAGAAAAATTGATCCAGAGTCTTTGGTATGGAGCGACCGTTTTCGCGGTCCAAGGGACACGTCTTGACACCTATGAAACAGCGAAAGCAGCGTATCAGCAATTCAACTGGCATTACTGTGGTTTTCAAACAAACCCTTATGCGATTGAAGGATTGAAGACTGTGGCTTATGAGTTATGTGAGCAACATCAATGGCAGTCGCCCGATTATATTGTGATCCCGGTTGGATCTGGGGGAAATCTTATTGGGTGCTGGAAAGGTCTTTCAGAACTCCACCGTCTGAATTGGATTCCTCAGCTCCCTCGCATCATCTGTATCCAACCAGATGCCTGTGCGCCACTGAGTACGGCGTATGCAACACAACGTGAGATTCAACCTGTGATCAAGCCTAAGACAATCGCCGAAGGTTTGATGATCACTAATCCATTAAGAGCCCAACAGGTTTTTGACGCACTGGATGATACTAATGGATTGACAGAAATTGTTAGTGATCAGGAAATCTTGGAAGCTAGTCAACTGCTTGCGCGTACTGAAGGAATCTTTGTAGAGCCATCGGCTGCAGTCTCTTTAGCGGGGATAAAGAAACTTCGAGATGCAGGTCGCTTGTCTGCTTCAGATGAAGTTGTGTGCATCCTGACAGGAAGCGGATTAAAGTCAGCGAAATTCTATACTAACCGCAATCTTCAGCCTATTGAAATCGCTCCGGGATTACTCGATGTGAAGAGATATATGCAGGCGCACGTTGGTTAAAAAGAAGGAAGGGCATTGTGATTGGTTAGCTGAATACCTACTACTACTTTAATGTTTCAATGAGTTTCTCAATAGGCATCGCTGCCATCGTTAAGGTTTGCAGGGTTCCTCGGGATCCAAGTTCCACAGCTAATTTCACAACTGCTTCGTTATTGGGAGCTTCCAGTATATTGATGAAATCATAAGGTCCCAATAATGAGAGTTGAGAGACAATTTGAATTCCCATGGCTTCAACTTCTTTATTGACATCTTGGATGCGTTCGGGATTTTTTTTAATTGTTTTTCGTCCTTCATCCGTCAAGGTAGTTAACATCACGTATGTTGGCACAATTCATACCTCATGGTAGATAAGTGCATTTTACTATATAAAAGTACGTTTATAACAATAGTGAAAATTAATCGATTTTTTCGGATCCAGTATTCACATAATAAAGTAAACGGTTCATCCATAAATCTTATCTTGAAGAGAAACAACATATATCAGACTTTCCGTGGAACGGGGTGACAACTTCACGTGGTGGATGAAGAGAGTATTTTGATTTCAGATAAACTGCTATTAGCACTACATAATCTCTGTGCTGTTAAACCTGAAATCGCGCGGACGGGGCAAGAATTATCCCGGATACTGCAAATTGCTGTGGAAAATGTGATAGGGATTTTACAGACATTCGAAAAAGATGGATATGTAAAAAGCCTCAATGATCCGGAAGGCAGTACGAAGTTTTATCTCACAGGAATGGGTATTCTTCGCGTGTGTTCGTCATTCACATGATTTGTGATCGTTGTGCGAGTCATTATCCTGACGTGGGAGTTTCCTCCACGAATAGTAGGTGAACTCGCAGGATACGTTCAAAATCTAGCTTATACCTTAGCATCTCAAGATTTAGATGTCTATGTCTTCACATACCAAGAGACGGGTGATGGGAGAGTCTATGATCTTGATGGAATTCAAGTTTGCCGAATTGCTAATCCTGTTCGAACTCACATCAATATTGTGACGTGGGATATTACATTAATGACCGCGTTTGAGAAAGCAGTGGCCGATGTTTATTACACCGTTCAAAAAGATATCCAATTGATGGATGTGCATGAATGGACATGTGTTCCTGCAGCGGTGCAATTGAAGAAAGCCTTTGACCTTCCGTTCTTGTTTACAATTCATAGTTTAGAGGAGCATCGATCTCACTTCGCGAACGCACCTCTTAACATTGCAATTAATAATATTGAAGCACTGGGCATACGTGAAGCCGATAAAATAATTGTCAAATCGGAATGGATGCAACAGGAAGTAAACACATACCATCCAGGATTTCAGGAAAAGGTAGCGGTCATTGCACAAGAAGATCCGAACTGGATAGATAAAATTATCACATTATATCGCCAGATCGGTGGTTTGAGGGAGTCTGAGACTCCATGAATAATGTCACTGTGTTTATGCTCTCGTGGGAATTTCCTCCACGTATTATCGGAGGTATCGCAGCTCACGTCCATGACCTAGCGTTGGCACTTGGCCAATTGAATCTTGATGTTAAAGTCATCACTTGCGATTTTCCTGGAGCAAAAGATTACGAAGAAATCGATGGCATTAGTGTTCATCGAATTGATTCGTACAAATATCCCACGTCGAACTTTGCATCGTGGGTGTACATGATGAATCTTAACATGCAGGAATATGCAATTCATTTAATTCGAGAAGAAATCGAAAAGGGAAAAACATGTGTACTTCATAGTCATGATTGGTTAGTTGCGAAAGTCGCGATTGGACTGAAACATCTCTTTCGCATCCCTCTTCTGGCAACTATTCATTCTACTGAACATGGGAGACGCAAAGGAATTCATAGCGAGTATCAACGAATGATTCATCAAACCGAGTCATGGCTAGCAAGTGAAGCTTGGAGAGTAATCTGCTGTAGTACCTATATGGCTGAACAAGTCAGCCGGTTATTTCACGTACCATTAACCAGAATAGACACCATTCCCAATGGAGTAAACGCTGCACAGTATGCAACGGTTCCTCCTTCCCCCACGTTTAAACTACAATATGCTGATCGAAATGAGAAACTTGTACTCTATGTAGGACGCCTGGTCTACGAAAAAGGTGTC
>JAOZHK010000043.1 GCA_026014905.1 Candidatus Bathyarchaeota archaeon | reverse complement strand
ATTGCTTTTAATTTTTTGTAAGCTTGTCCACTTTTGAGGGATTCTTGAGCGAGTTTCACTCCTTCTTTGAAGCGTGTCGCTTCTCCACCAATTATGATCCCCAATGCGGCATTCATTAGTACAATATCTTTCTTTGGATTCGAAGCGCTCTTCTTCCCATACAAAATCCGGAAACTGATTTCAGCATTGGCTTCGGGACTACCACCAAGAAGAGCTGATGGTGTTGTTTGTTTTAAGCCAAAATCTGAAGGTGTCGCTTCTTGAATATGAATTTGATCATCTTTTAGCCAGGCAAGTCGCGTTTTTCCGATTGTTGATGCTTCATCCAATCCATCAAGGCCGTGGACGACCATGGCTTCATGACACTTCAGTTTGTGGAGTGCATGAATTAGTGGAGAGATAAGATGATTGGCATATACGCCGAGAAGTTGCGCATTTGCATTGGCTGGATTTGAGAGAGGTCCTAATATATTAAATACTGAGCGGATGCCTATGTCCCGGCGAGCGGTGATTGCGTACTTCATTGCGGGGTGAAATTGTGGGGCAAACAGGAATCCAATTCCTTCGGTTTCAATGATCCTCGCGATTCGTTGGATTGGAGTATGGATGTTGACTCCGAGACGTTCGAGTACGTCGGCGCTTCCACTTTTACTGGTAAATGATCGATTTCCATGCTTCGCTACAGCGATATTTGCACCTGCGACGACAAAGGCGGCTGTTGTGCTAATGTTGAAGGTTTTGATATGGTCGCCACCAGTGCCACAGGTGTCTATGAGGCGGCCTTTAATCGTGGGGTTGATGCGATGGCAAAATTGCTTCATAACGGTGGTGAACGCGGCGATTTCTTGAGGGGTCTCCCCCTTTATGTGAAGGGCGGTCAGAAAGGCTGCAATTTGGCTATCGGTCGCTTGACCCGACATAATGAATTTCATGACGTCGTGCGCTTCATGATCTTCCAAATCCACGCCAGTGGTTAGTTTCTGGATAATGGGCTGGATCATCGTTCAGCCTCTCGGAAGAGAAAGTTGTGGATGATCTTTCGTCCATCTTGAGTCATGATGGATTCGGGATGAAATTGAATGCCTTCAATTGGGTAGGTGGTGTGGCGGATTCCCATGATTTCATGGTCATCAAGGGATTGGGCTGTGATTTCGAGGCAGGAAGGGATGCTGTCTCGCTCTGCTACAAGGGAGTGGTAGCGGGTCGCGCGCAGGGGATTCTTGATACCCTGGAAGAGTGTATTTTCGTCATGTTCGATTTGACTGGTTTTTCCATGCATCAGGTGTTGGGCGCGGATGATGTGTCCGCCAAAGGTATGGACGATGCCTTGGCATCCTAGACAAACGCCAAGTGTTGGTGTAGTACGGCTCATGGTTTGTAGAATGGCTTGATTGATTCCAAAGTAACGTGGATTTTCCGGAGTGCCTGGTCCTGGCGAGATTATGATTCGGTCTGGCTGTGTTTGTAGAGCGTGTGCTAATGTAATTTGATCATTTCGGACGACGATGGGGTTTCCTTCGAGTTCACCAACGTATTGAACTAAGTTATAGACAAAAGAATCGTAGTTATCAATGATTAATGTCTTCATTACTCGGGGGCTCCTGCTTGCTGGAGGGCACTGAGAAGGGCTCGTGCTTTCTGGGTGGTCTCTTCCCATTCTCGTTCAGGGATTGAGTCAGCGACAATTCCTGCACCAACTTGAATGGATGCTTTGGTGCCTTGTGCGATGAGGGTGCGTATGGTGATCGCAAAATCATTATTTCCATTGCGTGCAAAGTATCCGACGGCTCCAGCATAGGGTCCTCGCGTAGTGGGTTCCAGTTCATCAATGATTTCCATCGCTCGAATTTTTGGTGCACCAGATACGGTTCCTGCTGGAAACACGGCTTTGAAGGCGTCTACGCTATCGTGGTTCGAGCGGAGCTGTCCGATGACGTGGGACACGAGATGTTGGACGTGGCTATATTCATGGACTTGCATGAATTGAGGTACATGGACGCTTCCAAAATCCGCGATTTTACCGATGTCATTTCGGGCTAGATCGACAAGCATGAGATGTTCGGCGCGTTCTTTGGGATCGTTGAGTAATTCTTGAGCGAAGACTTGGTTTTGTTTAGGATCAGCTACTCGGGGTCGTGTACCTGCGATAGGGTAGGTCTCCACTGAGCGGTTTTCGACTCGCACCAGCATTTCAGGACTTGAACCCACGATATGGCGATCGTTCATTTTGAGGAAATACATGTAAGGCGATGGATTGATCGTTCGAAGCGCGAGATAAAAGTGGAGTAGACTTCCGGTAATTGTAAAGTCATAGCGCTTGGATAGCACTGCTTGGAGAATGTCCCCTGCTGCAATATAGGCCTTAGCTGTCATGACATTGGCTTCAAAGCTGTCTTGAGATTGATTGATTGTAGGGCGCGAAAAGAGCAGTGGAGCGAGATCGGGTGGTTGAGCAAGCAGTTGTAGCAGTGTCTCTGTTTCATCTGTTGTGGTATGGTAGTAATAGACGGTTCGGGTTTGGCGATCTATAATTAAGCCATGATCGTAAATAGCAAATTCGAGATCGGGAAAGTTCTGGTCATCTATTGTAGTGGAGGGTAGTGTTTCCCAATACTTGGTGGTGTCATAGGAAACATATCCGACAGCGCCTCCCGTAAATCGGAACCCTTTAGGGGATGTGTTTGGGTGCTGGAAGAGTGCTTTCAGTGACGAGAGCGGATCACTGGTGGCTTGACGTGATGTGCTGTGGTCGGTACAGAGCCTGTGTGTGAGGGTGCCGGCTTTCAAAGAGAGCGTTTGGTGTGGTTTGAATCCGATAAACGAATACTCTGCCATTCGAGTGGTTTCAGTGAGTGACTCGAGAAGATACGAATATGGATAATGAGGGTAGATTCGTGTATAAATATCCACAGGAGATAAGGTGATTTGAAGTTTGGAGATGCTGGGGGATTTATCAACTAAGGGCGTCAGTATCGAATTTAACTGGCCAAAAACGATCCCTCATTGTGGAGCACCCCAAGAATGAGTCATACTAGTACATCTATGTACTATTTAAGTCTTATGTGTACATAACTAAACATACATCGCAGCTTGAACTTCCTCAAACACCGATGAACACTCCAAACATTAGCGACATAAACCTTTATCTTTCGTCATGAAACTTGTTAGGGATAAGGAGTAGTTAGACTAATAATGAGTGAAACGAAAGAGTTTCCCTGGATTCCTCGTGATTACCTCCGTTGTAGTGGCTGCCGACGATGCATGATTGCCTGTTCTCTTCATCATGAAGGACAGATCTGGCCCGCTGCTTCCCGTATACGGGTCTTTATGCTAATTCCGGGTGTAGAGATTCCTCATCTCTGTGCCCAATGCGACGATTACCCCTGTGTCAACTCATGCCCCGTCGAAGCTCTCTCTGTCAATGGTTCCACGAGCGCCGTCACCGTCGATCGCGAGAAATGTACCAGTTGTGGACGTTGTATTACAGCATGTCCGGGCACAATCCCCTTCCTTCACCCCGGAGATCAAAAAGCTGTCATTTGTGATTTATGCGAGGGAGACCCCGCATGCGTCAAAGCATGTCAAAAAGCCAACTTTGACGCGTTGTGGCTGGTCCATGAAACCCAAACCGGATTTGGAGGACCCTCTCACAAACTGTTTGCTCGTCCTCCAGAAGAAGTTACCCGCGATGTCGCTATCAATCTCTATGGCGAAAAAGCTGAGGAGCTGATCGAATGACCAGGGGATACGCAGGAAAACTGCTCGATATCGATTTAACCCATGACAAAATTCAAGACCTCGTCCTCGATGATGCAGTGCTCCGTAACTATGTTGGGGGCCGCGGTCTGGCAACCCAGATTCTCTGGGATCGACTAGGCAGCAAATGGGAAACCGTAGATCCTCTCGGACCCGAAAATCTGTTCCTTGCCCTCACAGGCCCTCTAACAGGGGTCTACCCCGGTGCACGGGTCTGTGTATCCGGTAAATCCCCTCAAAGCAACGGCATCCTCGGCTCAACCACAAGTGGAGAGTTTCCCAGTGAACTTCGATGTGCAGGATACGATGGAGTGATCGTCAGCGGAAAAGCATCAAGCCCCGTCTTCATTCTCGTCACCGATAATACCGCTGAGATCCGCGACGCTAGCCATCTCTGGGGACTTGAAGCCTTTGAGATGACAAAACGTATTACCCGCGATATCCGTGCCGACTTAGAGAAACGAATACCCACGGCAGGTAAACTCACAGAACCTGGATTCATCTACTGTGGCCCAGCAGGCGAAAACCGGGTACGTACAGCTGCCGTCATGCAAAAGATCAGTCATGCAGCTGGATACGGCGGTTACGGCGCAGTGATGGGGTCAAAGAACCTGAAAGCCATCGTAGCGAAAGGCTCTCAACCATTCCCCACGGTTTGGAGCCCTCAAGCAGTGCAACTATTACGCGATAAGGTTGAAGACTTAATCCTCGTGACAAGAGATCGAATGCGTCGATGGGGAACGGGATATGGAGGTTGGGAAGTCGCTGCTCGCGTAAGCGCTGAGCCAATAAGAAACTGGCAAGATGAATACCATGATGAACGATCGTTCGGTGGCGATAAATTTGACTATCGCTATTGGGTGAAACGGTATTGGAGTGACTTCAATTGTATTACGGCGTGCTTAAAACTTGCTGTTGTGAAAACAGGACCGTATAAAGGTGCAATTACTGATAATCCCGATTATGAGTTGCAAGCATTTCTTGGACCTAACCTTGGTATCTTTGATCCTGGAGCGTGCATCTACCTCTCTGCCCTCATGGATTACCTCGGGCTCTCGGGAATTAATGGACCCAATACTTTAGCTTTCGCCGCAGAATTGTATCAACGAGGAATTCTGACCCAACAAGATCTAGGCTTCGATTTGCAATGGGGTGACGTTCAAGGATTTGAAAAGCTCGCTTATTTAATGGTGAATCGAGAAGGCATTGGCGACATCCTCGCTGAGGGCACTTATCGTGCCGCAGTAAAACTATCAGAACTCAAAGGCATTGATGTGCTTCCCTACGCTGTCCATGTGAAAGGTGTAGAAATTGGTGCGCATGGCACTCGGAGTGGTTTAGACATGAATCCTATCGGATATGCCTGTTCTGTTCAAGGTGGGGACCACACGTCTCGAGTCTTTGACGGGTATTCAGATATGCAGATGGTTTACTATGATTCCGCGGTACTCTGTTCCTTCTGCTCATTTCGAATGGAAGATCTTGTCTGGGAATTTCACCGTGCAGTTACTGGTTGGGACACAACGAAAGAGGACTGGTATACTCAGCTTGGTCCCCGAATCGTGACTCTACAACGAATCGCTCTCTTACTTGGAGGACCTGACGTCACATGGACTCCCCTTGATGATGACAATCCTCCACGATACTATGAACCGCTCCCCACTGGTCCCCATCAAGGACAGACCACTGATAAAGCGGTCGTTGCTGAGCAGCGCGCCAACTATTTCGCAGAGATGGGATGGGATGATCATGGTATCCCCACTCAGGAAACCTTAGACAAACTTGAGTTATCTGCTGTTAAACGTGTATTGCCGAAAATCCAGCCATAACTCCTTTTCCCTTTTTTTCAGCTAAATACGCGCGCGTAATCCGATCATCGAGTGAGACTTGACTCCACGATTTGTGGCGAAGATTCGGAATGAGCTCCTAGCTAACTAGCGTAGCGTTTTGCGTAAAGTATTTCAGGTTACTACTGTGCTACTCAGTGGACTGCAGGTATCAAATGCGTGTGATGATATTATCATGGAACGTCTGTAGGGTCTCAAGACGTGGAAAATCTAGAAAATTCACGATAAAGGTGCGGATTCCTAGATCAGCATATGCTCGGATTTTCTCAAGACAGTCGATCGGTGTGCCCACCAACTGCTGGGATAGGAGGCCTGTAAACCAGTCAGTAAATGACTCGCGTGCAAAAGATCGAGGTGGCGGACGGAAATAAAGGCGTCCACTTGAATGTATATCCAGTAACTGTTTACGCAGAACCTCCAGGTCAGAGTGTAGGAAAACGCGACCAAACCACGATTTTTCAATCTCATCATAGTTTCGTTGCTCACGATCACAATGCTGACGCAGAACCGAGAGTAGATGAGCAGATTGAGGAACACTCGCTGACCAGTTAGATCGATCCGCGTATTTAGCCACAAGCCGTAACGTCCGCCGCTCCCCACTCCCCCCAATTGTAATTGGAGGGTGAGGCGTTTGCAATGGTTTGGGTTCACAAACCGCATTATTGATCTGGTAATACCGCCCCTGAAACGATGCAGTCTCGTTAGTCCACATCTGCAGAATAATCTCGAGGCTTTCCTGAAGCTGATTTAACCGCGTTCTAGTACTCGGAAACGGAATTCCATATGCCTGATACTCTTCATCATTCCACCCTGCACCCAACCCAAACTCCAAACGCCCATTAGAAATATGATCAATTGTTGCAGCAATCTTTGCTAAGACCGAAGGATATCGATACGAGTTACATGCAACGAGGCTCCCTAATCGAATAGTGGTAGTAGCTGTAGCGAGTGCAGCAAGAGTTGAAAAACACTCCAAGATCGGCTTTGACCCCGACATCAGATGATCGCTGACCCAGACTGCGTCAAAACCTAACCGTTCAGCCTCCAATGCCTGTTGTTCGCATACTGGATAAGAAGCTGCAATAAATAATGGATCGATAAACAAACCAAATTTCAAGTGCATATCTCTTCCCCACTTCAATAATAATGATCTGAGCACAAATAATTTTCTACCGCTCATTCACGCGCGCGCGTACTGGCTACACAGCGTCAAGAGTCTAAAACGAGCTCGTCACGAAAAATTCTTGAAAAGAAATAGTAGGGTTTTGATCCACAAAATTCTAGAGCTTTTATCCCGAACACTTAAAAAGTTACAGAATAACGAGTCACAACACTGGTCGAGAGTCTTGAAAGCAAAACCGAGGTGGCTTGTCAATCCTACCTGTTTAATATGTGACACTCTCACCGAGCGTGCCTTCCTCTCCCATTCGCGAGGATACAAATTCCGAGGATGGGAATGCCCAAATTGCCACTTCACTGTAATTGCTCCCGAAGATATCCGAAGAGCGCTGCATCTTGTAAAGCATGAGGGGTAGGTTCCCCCATTACTAGCTGGCAAATTAAACAGAAAAGCGTAGAATGAGTTAGCTACCTTTAGCTTTCAACATCAGTTGCTGGCACTATTTCAACAAGAACTGAGATTATGTGAGACCACGCAGGTTCCGACGCAACCTTTAATATGCCTACTCCCTTAATTATGTACGAGTTCATACCCACGCCTAGAGTGATTTGTCTGACGACAAGTAATTCGCGCTCGCGTATATACCATGGTATAAAAGCCATAATTATCAACAGGAGAATAAATATCAAAATGATCAACTTCTTCTTCACGACACAGCAATCACCGAGGAAATTCCCATGAAGAAAGGTGATCGTTATATACTACCTTGTGGACATGAGGGAAAAGTTATATGGATCAACACGAATGAAACCTCGTTTTGTGTCCAAGGCAAAAAACGCTCCTGTCACATGTGCGGGAAAAAGTCGGTAGGAGCTTGGACCCCAACCGTTTACACTATCGAACATGACCAACAACCAGAACCATAGGTGGTAAAAATGACAGAAGAATCTCCACTCCCAGACTCGGAATCTACTGCAGAAGTAGAAACCATTGAAGCACCTGATATGTTACTACTTGATAACCCCTCAGATTTTCGCTTTCATGCAGCCTATCTCGCATACTCCGAAGCCTGGACGAATAACGTTGAGCCAACAGTTCGTCAAGAATTAAATGAGCTCTTACAAACACTCCACACAAAAAACAATTTTCCCCAATTTTATCAAGCCATTAATCATTATCGTACTTCTGAAGAGCCACCGAGCCGAACACGCTTCAAAGCGAAGAAGAAACGAGCGTGGCGACGGAGCGAAGCCAAAAAAACACGAATTTCACGCCACAAAAAATGACTAACTCTTTCTTAAAGTCCTACGGAACCCATCTACTGGTATGAACCACGCAACAATGTACTGGTCTCTATTTGAAGGCGAATAGACAATGACAACCCAAGGTTATGATTATCTCGATCTGGCCCTAAATATGGCTGAACAAATTGGAGTCCTTCTTGTTACTTGTGATCACCAAGGCAATCCCAATGTGATGACCATTGGATGGCTACTCCTTGGGAGATCGTATTATAAACGCCCCGTAGCAGTGATCGCCGTTCGCCCCGCGACCTACACGTTCCAATTATTGGATATGGTTGAAGAATTCGTGATCGCAGTACCGACAATCGATCTTGTTGACGCTGTGGCATATTGCGGCAAACAATCTGGACGAGCTACCGATAAATTGGCTGCTACTTCTATGACCCCCTATCCTTCAAAGTATGTCACGCCCCCCTCAATTCAGGAATGCCCCGTCAATATTGAATGCCGAATCTATCATAAACAACATCCGCCCCATCAGCTTCTCACTCCAGACCATCGGAAAGCCCCGATCTCTGAACAACACACCATCTATTTTGCTGAAGTACTCGGAGTCTCCAAGAGCTAAAATAATCCCTCCGTGCACGGAGCGAACTGAAGATTATGTTTTCCAACTTTAGACTCGCACAAAGGAATGTGTCCTGTATCTTCATATAGTAGCAGGAAATCAATAGCGAACTAATAGATCCGGAGGAATTTCAATGCATGTGGTTATTGTAGGTAATGGTATCTCAGGCCTCACTGCAGCACGGACTCTGCGGCATCATCGATCTGATATCAAGATCACAATGTATACCGATGAACCTTATCTCTACTATCCAAGACCACGTCTTTATACTGTCTTATCGGCGCGCGC
>JAOZHK010000034.1 GCA_026014905.1 Candidatus Bathyarchaeota archaeon | reverse complement strand
AAGAAGGCTGGAAACTTGGCCCACTTCCTCACCAATTTATACTTGTGCGTACCTTGTCCAAGTGCCATTAGTCTAATCCCTCTTAATCATTCTTACTAAGCTACAATGTTGCTCTTATAGGTTGTCCGCGTCTCTCAAAAACCAAATGCTATATTCTCACCCTAAAAGGGGCGAATTAGAACTCGCTCGCGCGATGAATGAATGACGCGTCCTCGACCCCCTGTACCAATAAAGTTCGCGCGCGCGTCGATTGCAACAAGCGAAATGATAGCTTTCTCAGCAGCCCGTAATGATTCAACTGCATTCGCTTCGGTTGGTCCCTGAAATGCGCATTCATTCACGTGTCGAATAGCATGAAGATCGTTAGATTGTTCATTTCTTACCAGTATCATGGGACATCATGAACGACAATCCAACTGATAGCGCTTGCATTTAAGCATAGTAGTGACCTCTTCTCGGTTGGAATGTAGAAACTAGTAATATTGGAGACGTGTGGGTTGGGTCTTGGCTATGTGTTAGCTAGCTATCGTACCGTTTTTTATGAGTTCTTTGGTCCAGATAGAATTTCCTTTTTTTAGCTTCAAATTTCTCAATAGCATATCTGAGCATAGTTCGCGGCATTTGCCAAGAATGTTTTCGTAAGAATTGTTCTTCTATTTCTTGATCCCGTTTTCCGATTTCTCGAAGCATCCAACCAACGGCTTTATGAATTAAATCATGCTCATCCTGTACTAGCAGTTCGGCAATACTTAATGCAACGTCGAAATCATTGTGTCGAATAAACGTAAACGTTGAAAGGATTGCGATTCTTCGTTCCCACAAATTCCCGGATTGTGCGAGTTTGAAGAGGATAGTTGTGTCTTTATCACGCAGATGTTCTCCAACAATTTTTGGTGCACTCACATCAACTAAATCCCAATTGTTGATGTTCTCGGTGTTGTTTAGATAAAAACGAAAAATCTCATCTTTACCTGGATTATCCGTTTTTCGATATTTAGAAACGAGTATCACTAATGCTGTTAATCGATGTTCATGTATTTCACTATTAAGTAATGCTTGAAGATCGGTGAAAGGTAGATGAAGATATTTCTTTGCTACTTTACGCTGATCGGGAACAGGTATGCCAAGAAAAATATCGCCTTCCCCATATTGTCCTATTCCCGTCTTAAAAAATCCTGATAGTTTTTTGGCTTTTTCAGGATTGCGAAGTTGTGATAAGTCTCTTTTAATATGATCCAGCATTGTTTTTCTCATGACAATTCTGTTTAATCAACCAGTCAAATAGTTATTGCTTCAGCTATAGCTAGAGCAGTTATATCGCGCGCGCACTTCTCGTCCTGTGTTACTCAGCCGATACATCTTTTTCTGAGGGCCGACATGACTTTTACACGCGCGCGTCACATATTCATGCGGAAGAAGGAAGTTGTTTTAGATATTCAGAAAGAGCATTAACCACTCTTAGAGTATCTTCTCTCCATCCATCACCCAACTCTTTGTGTTGAAGCAGCCATTGGATTCCCATCTGGACTGGAACAGAGGTGTAAGATTGACCATATCGCAATAATGCTGTTACGGCAAGCGCTGTGTTTTCAATAGTACTTGCGATCACGGTGTCGTTTTTGGTTGTTCTCCATCTCCCGTCATGACCATTTTCAATAAGGTCTTGATTGTTAAGCAACCATTGTACGCCATTTTGAATATGATTTTGATACTGTTCGGGATCGTTTTCGACAAGTGCTTTAATGGCGCTACAGGTTGTTGTTGTCGTTCCCGAAGAGTCTTCAAGTTCGCCCCATGATCCGCATTTATTTTGTCGATTTTTAACCCATTTACAGGTTTGGTCAATCTTCCGATCCACGTTATCGATATCGAATCCTTTTTCGTGAACTCGGCCTAACAGTGTGAGTGCTAGACAAGTAGCTTCAAGATCTTTGTGTCTGCTATCATGTGGACGTTCAGCGGGTTTAGTAAGATACGTTGGCCAATAACCACGATGATTGAAGCGAACTAGAGTACGGACCGCGTCAATTATTATCGTGTTTTCAGGACTAATAATATCTTCATTTTCTAATAGCGCTAATAATACGCAGCTAGTTTCATGTGTATTGGGAATGAAGAAGTGTTGATCGATTTCTTCTTTATATATCATTGGCATTCGAGCCCATGCGGGGCCTCGAGTGCCTGATGCAGCTGTAGCAATGACTTTGTTATCGAGTAACCACGCCACTCCGTTTTTGATCAACGGATGATTGGGATCCATTCCCGCTCTGATGAGTGCTTTTATTGTTGCAGCGGTACTCCAAATTTTTTTAATATTGTTCTTATATTGATGTGGATCAAGTGCACACCACCACCCCCACACTCCATTTTGACTTGTACGGATAAGATAATCTATTCCTTCGTTGAGGCTATTTTGTACCTTGTCTGTAATAATTCTGGTTGAAATAGATTGTATATCCATTACTATCATCACCTTGAAAAGAAGATACTCTGATCTAGGATTTAAGACTTCAAAAAAGAGCTGCGTGCGTAGCTAAATGTTAAAAGGACAAAAGACCATAGCTCATGATCGATGAGTTTCTATGAATCGCAATCAAGAAGGGCTTGTGCAAATCGTACTGCTGATCGTCACCGTTGTTGTATCGCGCGCGCTGTACCGTCAGACGATATTTGGGGTATCGTGACCAAAGCCTTGTTTGCAGGTGCGAGCCTGATTACTCTTGAGCTAAGTCGACGAAGAAGAAGTTAGCTAGGTAAGAGACGTGCATTAGTCCTCGAATTTGTGGACGTGCACATCTCCCGGCTAGCTATCATTGGGAGGCATATGTGTTATACCTTTAGTCTTTTCGACTAACATTTGCCAGAAAAAGCCGAAAGAGAAAGCGCGCGCGTTCGATATGTGTGATGGATACGCTTATATTATTACGACGTTATATCCATAATAACAATGTTATAACATCGATAAAAGAGAAGTGTAATACCCTGTCGTTAAATCATGTGAATATAAATAAGATCAAAGAGCTTGTTGAGGCAACTAAACATGATCTAGCAGCCGCAAAGATGACACCCTCAGTACATGGCGAATGGATTTTTGAAACAGGGCAACCCCAATTCCGGTCTGAAATCAATGTGGAAGGCGGTCAATTTACTGCAGAAGCCGATATGCCAAGTAAACTGGGAGGTTGGGGAAGTCGACCTGGTCCACTCCATTGGTGTTATTATGGAATCGCATCCTGCTATGCCTTCACGTTTGCCGCTGTTGCTGCGATGGAAGGCGTCACGTTAACTAAGCTCGCAATCGATGTTGAAGGTCATGTTGATATCTCCAAAGTCTTCGGAGTCACAGATAATCTGATCGTCGAAGGCGTGCGAATAAAAGTCCTTGTTACCTCATCAGCCGACGCAGCAACACTTGAACGGATTCAAACCCTGGCTGAAGACCGATGTCCTGCACTCGATTGCTTAACGCGAGCCATCACTGTTACGACAGAACTTGTATAAACTCTTTGTCAAAAGTCTAGATGACCTGCACATTTAACCGTGCATGTGAAAGTAAAAACAAATTAACTGACAAGCTTTTCAAAAGAAGTAGATGATCGTGAAGAATAAAACTCTCGGTGAAATGACGAAACGCGAAATCGAAGACGCGGTGAAACAGAAGTACAGTGAAGTAGCCACTAACCCCTGTGATTCATTCAATTTCCCAGTTGGCAAACAGTTCGCGATTGCGGTCGGATACCCCCAAAACGTAGTAGATGCTCTTCCAGATTCCCTGGTTGAATCATTCACAGGTGCCAACAATCCTCAACCCTTCATTAACCTTCAGAAAGGCGAAACCGTCCTCGACTTGGGATGTGGAGCAGGGCTAGACATGTACTTCTATGCGAAAGCCGTTGGATCTGAGGGCAAAGTCATCGGAGTCGATATTTCGGAAGAGATGGTACTGAAAGCACGAAAGAACATGGAACAGGTTAATGTCACAAACGTAGAAATAAAATGTGGACACGCAGATGAGATCCCCTTGGACGATAATGCTGTAGATGTCGTAGCATCAAACGGCATCTATAACCTTTCACCAAATACGGAAGCGGTGCTGCGAGAAGTGTTACGTGTGTTAAAGCCTGGTGGAAGGACCGTATTCTGTGAAATTGTCTTAAAGAAAGCCCTTCCAAAAGAAATCAGGAAAAATATCACAGATTGGTTCCGGTGTATTGGCGGAGCACTCCCTAAAAAAGGGTTCGTAGCTCTTATGCAACAAGTGGGATTCACAGGGATAGAGGTGTTTTCCACAGTTCGAAATGCTCGTACTGGTCATGAGTTAGCGATCTGTGCCAACATGCAAGCATTCAAAGCTAACTAGCTTTCAATAACTTGGAGTTACACGCGCGCGTATAGTACTGCATAGATTTGAAGAGTTCCAACAAATTACATTTGCAGGATATTCGTCTTACGCACATGCTCGTCAGAGAAATCTGATCAATGCCCTAATTCCTTAGTCCAAGTTTATTGAGGGCATCCCGGTATATCGCTGCAGATCGTGTTAATGCTTTCAATTCAAGATCATCCAAGTTAAGCTCGAGGATCGCTTCAACACCCTTAGCGCCCAGAATCACCGGAACTCCTACATAAATGTCCTTTAACCCATATTGTCCATTGAGGTACGCGGAGGCCGGTACGATGCGTTTTTTATCCTTGAGAATCGCTTCCGTCATCTGTACAATCGCTGATGCGGGTGAATAGTATGCGCTGCTTGTCTGCAATAACGAGATAATTTCGCCCCCCGCTTTTCGAGTCCGCTTAACCAACCGCTCGATCACGGTATCAGGTAATAACTCTTGGAGAGGTATTCCGGATACTGATGCATATCGTGGAAGCGGGACCATCGAATCGCCATGTCCCCCGAGCACCATCGCCTGAACGTTTTCAGCAGAAATTCCTAATTCGGATGCAATGAACCCTCGGAAGCGAGATGAGTCTAAGACTCCGGCTTGACCGACGACTCGATGTGACTCAAACCCCGATCGCTTATAAGCCAAGTAGGTCATTACATCCACCGGGTTAGAAACCATAAGAATGATCGTGTCAGGAGCATTCTGGACAACGCTTTGGATGACTGAAGTAATGATTTGCGCGTTTTGTTGGAGGAGATCTAATCGAGACATTCCTGGTTTTCGGGGAACGCCTGCGGTCACTATGGTGATGTCCGAAGCTGCTATCGCGTCATAACTGTTAGTCCCGATGATGTTGCTATCTGAGCCTTCAAGAGACCGTCCTTCGAGCATGTCCAATGCCTTTCCTTGAGGGACTCCGTCAAT
>JAOZHK010000010.1 GCA_026014905.1 Candidatus Bathyarchaeota archaeon | reverse complement strand
CAGTCCTGAGACTCTTCGTCCTGCTAAAAACAATATGATTCTTTTACATCCGTTACCACGTGTCGATGAAGTGACTTTGGAAGTAGATTACACGCCATATGCGCGTTATTTTAAAGAAACTTGGTATGGATTAGTTACTCGGATGGGTCTCCTGAGTCTTGTTCTTGGAGCATTAGAGTAAGGTATGATGAGAGGAGAAACATAGATCCTATTGTCAATAGGTGGCATAGAGCTTCAAGCGGATCGCATGATTGAGAATGTGATAGGTGTCGCGCATTCGCGCGTGTCATCATTCGAGTGGATAAACCTTAAATTCACATTAAAATAAATACATTTTTGATGAATTTATGAGCGCAAAAATATGGATAGCACGAGACTTAATCAAATGCAGCGGTTGCAGAAAATGCGAAATCGAGTGTTCGATAACCCATGAAGGGCAGATCTGGCCTGAAGCCTCAAGAATTCGAGTATTTATGCTAACGCCGACAATCGAATTTCCTCATTTTTGTGCCCAATGTGAAGACTATCCTTGTGTCGAATCTTGCTCCTTTGACGCATTATCAGTGAGTGATGAAACTGGCGCTGTCATAGTCGATAAAGAGCAATGTACGGCCTGTGGACAATGCATTCAAGCATGCCCAGGCAGGATTCCCCACATTCATCCTACAGAGAAATATGCAATCATCTGCGATCTCTGTGGAGGAGACCCGCAATGCACAAAAGTCTGTGAAGAAGGAAGATGGAATGTCCTCTGGGTCGTTCCAAAACCACCTTCGGGATCATACAAACTCTATGCTAAACGTCCTCAAGAAATCACGGAAGACTTGGCCGAAAATCTATATGGAGAATATGGTAAGGAGCTGGTCTAATATGTTTGGTTATGCTGGAAAATTTTTAGAAGTCAATCTGACATCAGAAACTATCAAAGATACTACTTTTGATGAAACGGTGTTACGGCAATTCATCGGAGGAAGAGGTTTAGGCACTAAAATTCTCTGGGATCGATTAGGTGATAGATGGGAAACCATCGACCCGTTGGGTCCTGAAAACATCCTCCTCTTTTTAGCTGGTCCATTAACCGGATATTTTCCAGGGGGACGAACCTGTGTTACTGGAAAATCACCGCAGAGCAACGGTATTGTAGGATCAACTGTAGCAGGAGAGTTCCCTGTCGAGCTTCGATGTGCTGGTTATGATGGTATAATCGTCACAGGTAAAGCGAGAAACCCAGTCTCGATCTACGTGAAAGATGGAAACGCGCAGATAAGAGATGCACGTCACATTTGGGGAAAGAAACGGGTGGACACAATGCGGACTTTAACTAGAGAAATCAGATCGGAGCTGGAGAAGCAATCACCATTATATGGTGAGTGGAAAGAACCAGCTATGTTGTATATCGGTCCTGCAGCGGAAAACGAGGTTATTCCCACTGCGGTATTGGCAAAATGGACACATGGCGCAGGATATGGGGGTTATGGTGCAGTGATGGGATCAAAGAACCTGAAAGCCGTACTAGCAAACGGTACTGGTCCACTTCCTCAAGCTGCAGATATGACTAAAGTCCGAACTCTCATTGATAAAATCAGTAAAGCCTGTTATGACAATGATAGTTTTCGACGTTGGGGAACCGGTGCAGCAGGATATACTGTTGGTCACGACCAAAGCTCAGAGCCTGTCAAGAATTGGCAAGAGGAGTGGCATGATGAGCAAAGCTTTGGAGTCGACAAATTCGAGAATAAGGTCTGGGTGAAACGATATTGGGGTGATTTTGGATGTCCAACTACCTGTTTGAAAGTAGCTTTCGTGAAAACAGGCCCCTATAAAGGGGCAATTGGCGATAACCCCGATTATGAGTTGCAAGCGTACCTTGGCACAAATCTAGGCATTTTTACTCCCGAGGACAATGTGTATCTAACAGATGTCATCGAGGATCTGGGATTTTGCGGTATTCAAGGCGGAAATATCTTAGGTTTTGCAGGGGAGCTCTATCAACGAGGAATCCTGACGTCACAAGATCTTGGTGGTCTTGATCTAAAATGGGGTGACACAAAAGCATTTGCATCGTTAGCTCAGATGATAGCTGACCGTAAAGGGATTGGAGATGTCCTAGCGGAGGGCACCTATCGCGCAGCACTAAAAATCTCGGACATGAAGGACGTCGATGTCATGCCTTACGCGATTCATGTAAAAGGAATTGCTATAGGAGCTCATGGCACCCGGAGCGGATTAGATTTCTCCACGCCAGTCGCATATGTCACTAATGTTCAGGGAGGCGATCACACCTCAACATCACAATTGCCTATTGATAGCCCGTTCAGCGAATTGACAGTGACGCTTTATGATTCCGGGGTATTCTGTTGGTTCAATGCAATGAACTCTCCTATTAAAGTAGTTTTAGATTTTCTAGAGGCGGTAACTGGGTGGCGGGTCACACCCTTTCAATGGTATAACCGGTTAGGACGCCGAATAATACACATGCAACGTGTAGCCCTACTTCTGGGTGGTCCTGATGCGTATTGGAGCCCAAAGATGGATGACGACATTCCCCCGAGATTTTACGAGCCTCTGCCCACTGGACCAAAAGCTGGACAATCCACTGAAAGATCCACTGTTGAAGAGATGAAAGCGGAGTACTATCAAAAAATTGGCTGGGGGAAACGAGGAATACCCCGAAAAGCTGAGTTGAGGCGATTAGGTCTCGAAGATCTTAGCGATGCTTTAAAAAGGATAAAGAGATAAAGCATCTCATCCTTCTTTTTTTATCGGAGATAAGCTTCGTGTGTGAATTTAGTGTGTATCTTAATGAAACCCAAGTGTTTGAAGATGCTATTTTTTGTCGAGTTTTTAATGGAAAACTGTTAATGAAAGATATTTTGGGTCAAACAAAAGAATTAATGAATTGTCATATCGTTGAAGTAGACGTCACAAAGGAAAGGCTAGTTTTGAAACGTGACTAGCTAGATATCATGATTTATTATCAACGAATTGGGAGATTTCTTCTAATCCTCGATAGATATTTGATGCTGTTAACAGCAGGGGCACATCCCGAGAACGGGTGTCTCTCCACATAAATTTGCCCATGCCATCTAACCCAACCGTAATAGGGGTAAATTGGATGTTGGACGTGGTGAGAATACGCATAGCTTCTTGCGATCGATTATCCCGCTGCATAATATATAAGATGTTTTTGCTCATTCTCGCGTATCGCCTTCTGAATCGACCAAAGAATAAATCTGTCACTATTATATAGAATTTATAGACATAGATATGTTAATGGCGCTCAAAGTAGCTGCACATGATAACGTCTTAAATAAAGCTTATAGATATAAGATGTCTTATGGACTGTGAGAGTCTTGATTATCGTCTGCACTGGAATTAGTGGAAGCGGAAGACGACAAGCAATCGTCAACATGGTGGATTTAGCTCAGAATAAGGGGTTCGACATTCAGATAAAAAATGTCGGGCAGATGATGTATGAAAAAGCTGAAGAAGGAGGCTACCCCATCAGCGAAGGAAAAATCTTGGATCTTCCCGCCTTCACTTTACGATCGTTGCGGTGGTCGGTTTTTGAAGACATTCTTCGAACGATTGACGATGCTGAGCACACTATCATCGATACCCATGCGTGTTTTCGATGGAAAAAGTTCATTTTTGATGGATTTGATTATTCCTATCTATCCAAACTCAAACCCGACATCTATTTCAACGTCATGGATACCATCTACTCCATCAAAGGTCGACTCGAACTTCAGAAAGGATGGAAAGGCAAACATAGTTTACTTGAACTACTTATATGGCGGGATGAAGAAGCAGTTTTAACCCGTACTTTTGCAGAAATTCAAAATAAGGAATTTTTTCATTTATTTTATGATGATCCACCTGAATCAATGTTTCAGATCGCGTTTCAAAGCGAGATCAAAAAAGCTTATCTAAGTTATCCTATCTCTTTTGCAACCCCCGAACAAATTCAAGGTGTCGAAGTATTTCGAGATGCTTTGAGGAATAAAATCGTAATTTTTGATCCTTTAGGCAATCGGGATATGAGTTGGCAAACAGCCGCAGCAGCATTAAAAAAGCAAGGGGAAACAGAGATTGAAATACCCTTTCGATATGACGATGTCGAGAGAACGGTGACAGTGCCCATTCAGGAGATTTATGAAGCCAATGACTATCTAATGGACCAGACAGTAAACATCGATTTTATGTTGATAGATCAAAGTGATTTTATCGTGGTTAACTATTATGACCCCGAGATTCACTCTCCTGGTGTAAATAATGAAATGCAATATGCACGAAGTAACGGGAAGGATGTATACATTTACTGGCCGGAATCAAGAATGAGCCCTTTCCTTGAAAGAAATATCACGAAACATTTTAGAACCCAAGAAGAGTTACTAGACTTTTTCTAAAACATATCACTCAGAATACATGAGCTGGGAATGCATTTTGACAAAAAAATGGCTGCGTAATCGACAGCGAGACCCATATCACCGTAAAGCTAAAGAAGCTGGTTATAGAAGTCGTGCCATCTATAAGTTATTTCAGATCTCGAAGAAATTTCGAATGATTCAAAACGGTGATGTTGTTGTTGATCTCGGAGCATATCCGGGAGGATGGATTCAAGGCGCCCGATCACTGGTTGGCGATCAAGGATTTGTGCTTGGTATCGACCGTAAACCTATCGATCCTTTTCCAGCAGCGAATGTTAAAACATTAATCGGGGATATTACGCACTTAACTGGCTCGGAGATTCGGCACCATCTCCCTCGGTTAGCAGATATTGTATTATCTGATCTCGCACCAAATATTTCGGGAATCTGGGAAGTGGATCATGCCCGTCAAATTGATCTTGCTCGAACCGCATTAACCCTCGCACGGGCACTTCTTAGGCGAAATGGAAAACTCGTCCTCAAAGCGTTTCACGGTGAGTTATTTCAACCTTTCCTCGACCAGGTGAAAGCTTGGTTTCAATACGTTAGAGTGTTTCGGACTGCAGCTACTCGAAAGCGGAGCGCCGAGGTGTACATTGTGGCTCTCCGTTTTAACCCTCAACGGAAAAAGTAACCTGCACTTATCCGTTTAACATCCGAATGATATTTTTCACCACATCAATCGGTGCATCGGTTTTGATTCCTCTGACGTTAAAATGGGTCTGTGTTGCACGATAGTCTTGATCGAGTAACCTTCTAATAATTTCGTGTTTTGGTTGACTTGGTACCCCAATTTTTTGACAGATTCGATCTGTCACAAAGTAGGTTGGCGGAAAATTTGCTTCCCTTTGAGTCATTTGGAGTAGCTTAACTAATCGATAGCGTTCTCTAGAACTTGCTGTGGGAATGTGGGTAAGCATATCTTGACAAAAACGCTTATCAACCAAGGGACCGACCCATAAAGGGCCACTAACTGCAAGGTCTTTGTCACAAAGATCACAGTGCGTGGCTGGAGAAGCCCTAAAGCCCTTGACCACACTTCGGTGTAAACAATGAAAACAGTGAGTAATGTAGCCTAAATTGTTAATAGAGAAATTTGCGTGTTTGATGCCCCGCAGAGTCTGTACATAAACCCGTACATAATGATCGGAATAGTGGCTAAATAAGAGAGAGAGCCCTAATTCATATCTCGCAGCGGTTAATACGAGAGCATTCATCACAATTCTTATCGCTAATTCATGGCAATACTCAGTCCGTAATGGCTGGGCAAAATACTTGCGTACACAAGCACTTGGCTTCACTCCACAGAGGGGCGCCATATCAGTTGCGGTTACTCCGAGCACTCCGCCCTTTTTTATTGCCCGGAAACTCGATTCCAAGAAGGAAGTAGGTGCTCCAAAGGGATCGAGATCAATGTAATCAAATTTTTGTTGTGGATAGGAGTAGCGAGTTAGCAACCGATTGGCATCAAGACGACGAAGAGTGTAATTTGTTTGAATATGATTGTTTTTCAAATTATGCGCTGTTAAGGTGATTGCAGCTGAATTATGATCATTGAAAACCACTTGGCATGTTGGCGGTCCTTCGCGAATTAAGCGGATTCCTCGGACTCCACATCCACATAATGGATCACATATACGGAGAGGAACAGGATGATTTAAGTGAAAGGTATTAAGGACAAGTACAGTGATGTCGCGATTAAAACTCATTAAAGGATTGTAGAAGACAGGGGCTTTTGAGGGAAGGTATTCAGAAGAGGTCTTTGTCGAATAGGTAGTAAGTTTTGGAACTAGTAATGTCGCTTTTCCTTCTTGAAACTGTTCAGTTGGGAAGTTAAGATTGAGGGATGGTATTTGTGGAATTGAAGCCAAGAGAGATCAAATCTATGAAGGATTATACATAATAATAAATGAATGTTTAAGAAGTTGGATCCTATCTCACTCGCGCGCGCTCGAGAAGTGCATTTTACTAGGAAGTTGATATGATGATGAAATGCCCTAATGAATGGAATGAGCCCCAAGAAGACGATTTTAAGAAAGCACAGAAAATCGTCAATCAATACCTTGTGAGAACTCCCTTTCTAAAAGCAACGAGACTTTCACAACTTCTAGGAGTAGAAGCCTATCTTAAGTGTGAAAATTTGCAAATAACAGGGTCTTTTAAAGTTAGAGGGGGAATCAATCTGATGGCCTCATTGTCCAATACGGAAAAAAGACGTGGCGTCATCACAGCTTCAACTGGAAACCATGGGCAATCAATCGCTTATGCAGCTTCCTTATTTGGAGTACGCGCAATAATTGTTGTTCCAAAGAATGCGAATCCTTTGAAAGTTGACGCGATTCAACGTTTAGGAGGTACCGTTGTTTTTCACGGAAACGATTTCAATGACGCCAAGATATGGGTTGAAGAAGAAGCGAAACGTCACCATTATCGATATATAAATTCTGGAAATGAACCAGGTTTAATCGCGGGCGTTGGATCACTCTATCTTGAAATGCTGGAAGATAAACCGGATCTTGATACTTTTATTGTTCCAATTGGTGGAGGTAGTGGCGTATCCGCAGCTTGTCTAGTGGCCACGTTCTTTAATCCGAACATTGAGGTTATTGGAGTACAGGCTGAGAAGGCTCCTGCAGTCTATCGTTCTTGGAAAACAAAACAATGGATTGAAACAGACACTGCCAATACCTTTGCTGAGGGTTTGGCGACTCGGGTACCTTTTGCCCTTCCATTGCAGATTATGAGGCGGAGATTAGATGAGTTCATTTTAGTAAATGAAGATCAAATGAAAGAGGCAATTCTACTTCTTTTCGAAACCACGCATCAAGTAGTTGAAGGTGCAGGCGCGGCATCTACAGCTGCGGCGCTCATTTTGAAAAAAAGGTTGAAAGACAAGAAAGTGGGTTTGGTGTTAAGTGGGGGAAATCTAACTCTTGACCAGTTTAGAGCTATAATTTGTCGATGATAATAGGTCTAAGCTTTAACACTCTTGTTCATACCAGTGAAGCGCGTGTTAACCAAGTGGATGAAGAATAAAAGTAAGGACTCATATTAGACTACTGATAAATCTGTGGTAGATGTGAAGATATTAAAGCCGCACTATAAATTTTGGCTTGAAACCGAAGGCGGGTATCTCTTTGGACAAGGCGCGTTTGATCTACTTCAAGCCATTCAAGCGTCTGGGAGTTTAAGTGCTGCGGTCAAAACGCTAAAAATGTCATATCGATACGCGTGGGGAATTATTAAACAGATAGAGAAAAACATAGGGGAACCGGTGCTAAATACGTATAAAGGTGGAAAAGCGGGTGGCGGTGGATCTGACTTAACACCGATGGGGAGAGAATTACTTGCAACATATTCAAGATTTAAAGAAATCTTTGATGAATTATGCACTCCAGAAACCCTGAATCTTACTGTAGAGAAGTAAACTAATTTACATGCTTGGTAACGAAATCGCGTCTATAGAAGATGTTTTCACACTCTTAATTCCATTTACCCATATTCTCGTGTCTTTTTCAACAAGTTTGAAACATATTTAAATACAATCACGAATTGAAATGAATATCTCGATGCGATATCCGAGTGATAACCATGCGTCTGCAATCCCGATGGATTATTTTAGCAATCGCTACAATATCGATGATGGTTATCGGGTTGTATCAATATTCTTGGACAATTTTCGTCACTCCCCTTCGAGATGAGTTTGGCTGGAGTCTTGCAACAGTTCAATTAACTTTTACCTTATTTGTATGGATTATGACATGGACACAACCAATAGCAGGGTATATTACGGATCGGAAAGGCCCCCGTTACCTGGCAATTCTTGGAGGAGTCATTGCTAGCGTCGGTTGGATTATGACCTCTTTTATCACTGACTCCAGCTCTCTTTACTTATCTTATAGTCTAGGCGCAGTTGGCGTCGGAATCATTTATGCTATCTCAGTCGGCCTAGCAAGCAAGTGGTTTCCTGATCGAAGAGGACTTGCCAATGGATTTACATCCTTTGGATATGGTTTTGGTGCAGCGGTTTTAAACCCTGTAATCTCATTAATCATAGTTACTATCGATTTCCGAGCGGCCTTTCTATACATGGGTATTGTCATTCTCCTTGTTCTAATCGGACTCGGGTTAGTTGCGAGATACCCCCCCTCAAGCTGGATGCCAAAAGTCGCTTCACAGACTGTTCCCCCAAATCTCCACGACTTCACCCCGCAGGAGATTATTCGATCGCGTCAATGGTGGCAGATCTACGCGGCATTTATCGTAACGTCTAGTACAGGACTCATGATTACGTCTCAGTTAACTCCAATGGGACAAGCATTTAATCTCTCCGAAAACATTGTGCTCACTGCTACCATTGTATTTCCTATCTTTAATGGTTTAGGAAGATTATTCGGTGGCTTTATTTCAGATAAACTTGGTCGAGAAAAAACAATGACGCTGTTTTTTGCCCTGCAAGGTACATGTTCACTCCTATTGCTTCTACTTGGTTCAATTGAACTCCTTTTTATCGGAATCATTTGCTTGATTGGCCTGTTTTGGGGTCC